>JAAUPE010000096.1 GCA_012034595.1 Calothrix sp. CSU_2_0
AACCGTCCACAAAACTTTCAGCAGAGGCGAAAAATATATTTTCTTCCTCCTGCCTCCTGCCTCCTGCCCTCTGCCTTTCTTCGGTGATTTTAGCTAAAGGAAAACCAGACAAAGATGCCTGGTTATACTCCAAAATTAGGAGATTTAAATTATTTACACCCCTGCACCTGAAAAGAGTAGATAACACCCTGAAAATCCGTGAAAAAAGTGACGTTATTCTCATCAGCTAATAGTGAATGGGGAAATAAGAATAACGCGAACTTTATATGCGCTTTAAATTGCGCTTAAGTAAGTTCATACTAGCTTAAAAATTCAAAGGCATCAAAAAGAATACAAGTTAAATTAAATTATTCTTTGAAAGTAAAATTTTTATCGAATAAACCAGGCATTTTATTTACACAAAATAGTAATAATCTTGGATATATATACGCAAAATTAAGAATAAAAATGATAATTTTACCCGCCATTGAGCAGTTAATAGCCAGCTATTAACTGCTTAAAAGACGCATTATTTAGGAATAAGCATTAAGTACTAGAGCGAAATAGAAAACGACATTATCGCTGTGGTTACTGACTTTTTTCTACATTCAGCTATTTTTCTTTCATCGCATCAATAAATGTGCAATAACTTTTCTAACCTGCCACACTGAATTTTGCTTAACAGGCAAATTTTAACTTTGATACAGCAAGTATGATGTTAGTAATATTGCTGCTGTTCCTTGTATTTCAATTGACTTACGGAATGGGGTAAAAGCTTTCGTATCGGCACAATTCTTGACTCTGACATGGCAACAATTACATTTGGTATAGTTTTGAGAATTTCCAACGGTAATGGTGCATGTTGGCTATCAAGAGCGAGGTAAAGGGTTCTGTGTTTGTGAGGTGAATTTTTGGCGATCGCACGCAGCACATCGATGGGAGAATCAACTAGCATCGCAGTTTCAATGGTTTCACGGTTTGCACCACCCATACTCAAATGGAACCAACCACTCGAACGTCTGCTACCGGGATGCAAACTAAGTCTATTTTTGGTATGTGAAAGCGAATATAAATAAGCTCCCGTTGTCTCACCATCAAGATTTCGAGCCATAAATACAACATTACTGGAATTATCTGCATATATTAAACCTCGCTGATTGCAGGGTTTGTAAGAGTTTTTGGGGAATCGAGTATTTTTGGTTTAGGTGATGTTCAACTTGTTGCCAGTGGGAACGAGAGTTTAGTGGTGGAGCGAATATTACTGGTGAATGTTGTTTGGTAATATTAGAAGCTTGTGCAATTGCGCGATCGCGAACTGCTTGTAGCATTGGTGCTTCCCCAAAGCGATCGCGTAACCAAACCACCGCATCGTCAAAATCACACTGATTAATTCCCATCACCAAATCGATTGCATTGCGATGAAATTGCTTGTCTGGATTCAACCCCAATTCATAAGCTACCAAGGATAATGATAAATCTCGCTGACTACTGGTTGCTTGGAGTATTCTTAATTCCCTTTGCAACTGCTGTCTTAGCACTTCGCTTCGAGATGCGGTTTCCTTTAACTCAGCTTTCTGTTGGAGAATGCGATCGCGCTCGTTCAACTGGTAATTAATAATCTCCAATTGTGGACTCAATACCTCAATGACCTTTTGTCTATACACTTCGCTGGTTTCTGCTGCTTGCGATTGAGGCAAACAGCGTTCCAAATCGAGAATTCGGGAATCTTGATTCACAGCAGCGTAATACTTCCTGATTTTTTGATGACTGGCAACACTTCCCTTGATACCTCGCAGAAGTCCCAAATGTGCGACAGCAGCAGCAAAACTATCTTGCAATTCGTGCATTTTGGCTCTCGTACCAAACAGCGCTTTGCAGTTGAGCTTCCCATTCTTATCCAGAGGTACGAGATAAGCATGAATATGGGGTGTGATTTCATCAAGGTGTAACTCTGCTTGGACAATTCTATTTCCCCAGGATTTATCTAACCAGTTAACAACAGCATCAACAAACTTATCCAAACGCGGTTTATCATAGCTTCCACCTTCTGTCTGTGCATGGGGACGAAAATACTCTGCACTTGCACTCAGCAGCATCTCCACTGCTAAAACTGCATCAGAGCGAATTTTTTGGGAACCAATTTTGTCTCTCACCAAAGTTGCTAAATCGAGGTTGTCATCATTTCCAACAACTTTTATATTCTTTATCTCTGGGTTGGCATTAGGTATATCTACCAACCTAGAAGTATGTACTTCACCGCGAGCCAAAACTCCCCAGGATTTAATTTTTTGGATTCTACAAATTGCAAAAGTCATGATTTTATGATTTTCTTTGTTATTTGAGAAAATATTAATAATTGCTTTTTACATTCTTATCTTATTCAAAAATAATCGATATCTAAAAATATCCAATAATGTCTAAAAATGTCCAAACTTTATATTTGATAGTTACGTATCATGAAAAATACTCCTGTATTCTTTTAGCCATGAGATTGTGTATAAAGACTGAGAAAGTTGTCAGAATTCATTGATTTTTGGTTACATTCAATATCATCAAATATATTTAGAACCATTAATTGCATATGAGAGTTTTATTAGCTTAATGTGGCTGTAATCACTATCTATTAAAAAAGATAGTAATCAAATCTGTTTGGCATTGGCAAAAGTAAATTACTCATGTGTGAGTAATTTTATACGAATATTTTCCAACATTTTCTAAATAGGTACATAATATAACTTTAGTTATATTGAAATTATTAGTATTAGTTTGCTAAGACAGTAATGAATAGTTTTTGTCATGGGTAAGGAAATCACAAATTAAGTCAAATTAAGTCAAATTAATTGTTTATGTATCAGATTTGTTAATCAAATGTTTGCCCTGGAAACAACAATTATTCGGAAATAAAGAACTATGTCTGATTTCACTTTTAATGTCATCTACCAAATTATTTTCAGGTATCATCGAAAAAAAAAGGTGTAGTGTGTTTCTCTGACGAACTTATGAAAAGCTGGAATTTTTCACACCGTATTTTTAACGCAGCACTGAATATTTTCTCGAATAGCTCCCTAATTTTGCCGTTTAATACCATGTTTTATCCCTCAAACTCTCTCCCCACACTCTTCTAAGCAATTTAATCAGAGAAAAGGAATTACAAGGAATTTTCGCCTATTTTTCATCGAAAAGTTCATAAGTTTCGCTAATAATCTACCTTGATTTTCCTTGACTTACCTTTGATTTTCTGCAAATTATCGATAAAACACCATGAGTAAAACCACTCAACAGAAAAAGAATTCTTCTTCATTACTAATTTTGGCTCTGGATTTTGGTGGAAGTTCAACCAAAGGTATCTATTGCACTTTGAAACAGAATATTCCAACATCCTTGGTAATGGGACCAGAGGTGGTAAAAATTTCCCTAGATTCGGTAACTGGTGAAACTCTGGGTACAACCGAACCAGAGAATGCTGCATGGGTGAATTACATGGGTGAAACCTTTGCTGTGGGGTATTTAGCGAAAAGTAAGTATTATGCCAATCAGGGGTTAAAAGAGTTAAAGTACGAACGTGCAGTAGCCAAAACACTAGGTTCAATTTGGGCAACCTCACAAAAACTTCAGCTAGGAACAAAATTTCGACTTGCGCTGGTTTGTTTGCTACCACCAGGAGAATTCGAGAATAAGGAGAGTTTCCATAAGCAGCTAAAAAGCGTACTTTCAGACTTCATCACACCTACAGGAAGAATGCGTGTGGAATTGACTCAATTCAAGTGCTTACCGGAAGGAGCAGGAATCTACCTTGCTTACCAAAAGGAACTGGGACAAACTATCAAAACCAAAGTAATAGCACTAGTGATGGTGGGGTATAGAAACGCATCAGTGTTAATCAGCGATAAGGGGATGGTTGCAGCAGATGGGAAAACTTGCGATTTAGGGATGATTCGATTGTTGGAGAAGGTAGTTGCGAGAACTTCAGGACAAACTGCTTCACAACTTGCTCCTGCTATAGTTGCTGCTGGAAGTGATATCTCTAGTACCCCATTTCTACGGTTACTCAGAAGTACCAATAACATCAATAAACAGCATGAATTAATGCAAATTCAGAAAGCTGTAAAACTTGCGAGGAATGAATATGCTTCTGTACTGACAAGTTGGTTAGACCAAGTAATTTTTCGCAGTGCGGTTTCGGAAATCATATTCTGTGGTGGAACTGCGGATTACATGAGGAAAGAGCTAAATTCCCATTATCCGGGAACACCTTGTTTGTGGGGAGTTGGTGCAGATATTCCTAAACAGGTTGATATTTTTGGTTTTGGAAGTCGTTTAGCTGATGTGTATAGTGTGTTTTTGTATTTTTGGGAACATGTGAATAAGTAGCTGGATAAGTGTTGATGTTAAAGCAAATTGATTTTCGTTGGCGTTATCAACCATGTAAATTAATGGATATCAAATTGATGAGCTATATCCAATCTAATCTGATTCAAAGTAAAACAGAGATAATTCTTGTAGCAGTGCGCTCGTTTTGGTTAACTCATGCTATAGCTATTGATTCGGAAGATAAAAAAGATGTGCAATCTATAGCTAGAAGTTGCATACAAACTTTAAAAATACAGGCACGGGAGATTGGTGAACTAGCAGGATTAGAAGAATCATCTTGGGCATTTCCAACACAATATCCTGTCAATAATAAATCCTTGGAAAAGGTATCTGAGTCCTCAGTAAATAATCCTTACGACGATACAGGATTGAGTAATTTTTTTTAGTATTTTTGTTCAACCGTTAAGCAGGTAAAACTATGAGTTTTCAACCAATAAAAAGAAAAAGAGGTAGACCAAAAAAGGTTAATTTTGACTTCAGCATTCAACAGCCTCATAGCCAAAAATTAGGGGGATTAAATATGGAAATTACTCAGTTACCAACTAATGTAGAAATAGAAGATTGGGAACAAGAACTTGATGATAATGGAATTAATGGAATTAATCGAGAACTTAGAGAGATTAAAACCAATATTGTAGAAGTAAATGTAAATAACGAAAAGACTGACTCAGAACAACAAATATCAGGAAATAGTTTTGTCCCTGTCGAGAAAAAGAACCTTTTTCAACAGCCTAGAATTATTCATATTATTGATGGAGAGAAGGGAGGATGTGGTAAATCTTTTGTTTGCAAAACATTTATTGAATACTGTAAATCCATTGCTTATGACATGGTAATTATCGATGCAGACACAAGTAATCAAGATATAGCCAAAATTTATCCCCATGTAGAAGTCGCTTTCTTCAGCGATGATGAGAAACAAGCGAAAGAAGCAGATAAAATATTTGATTTAGCTTTTGAAAAGTCTGTACTCGTCAATCTACCCGCTCAAGCTTACGACAATGTTACTAACTGGATAAAACGAAATGACTTAGCCAATTTAGGCAAAGAAAATTCAATATTTTTTATAAAATGGTTTGTCTGTACCGGAGGAGTAGATTCGGTGAACTTCTTCCTGAAATCATTGTCAGATTTGGGAGATGATATTATCCATGTATTTGTTAAAAATCAGGGATTATGTGATGACTGGAGTTACATTGAAGCAATGCCAGAATTTCAAGAAGCTGCTTACAAATATAACTTTGTCACGATGGATTTTCCCAAGTTTCCATTTTGGGAACGTAATGCAATTGAGCGTTTAGGAATAACTTTTTCTGATGCAATTATACATCCCGAATTGAAGGTGGTATCGAAGCAACGGGTGAAGAATTTTCTCAAACTTGCCTATGAAGATTTCGCAGCAACGGGGTTAATTCGATGATAATAAATGATACTGTAAAAACACCCCCAACTCCCAGTGATTTACTTGCTGAAGCATTGAAAGGGAGGAGTGAAGATTTTAAACGTAGAGTGATCGATTTTGCTTTGAGAAGTGGTTTATCTCAGGACGATCCGTTATTTCTGGTATTGGTAGCAACTGGGCAGTTAGAAGCGATGCTAACAGATGCTCCAGAAACATTAAAACTACTATTCAATACTTGGAATCAAGATTTAGCTCACAATTTGGAGCAAGTTGAACTGGTTGCGGTTGAACGTCAAAAGGTAGCTATTAATCGTGCTGCAAATGCTCTAATTCATGAATCATTATTACGTGAAGGAAGAAATATTATTTATTCTATATTTCCTGCCACGATTGTATTTTTCCTCATCTTTCTGGTTGGTTTTATTGCAGGTATTTCTATTCCTTCTTGGATAGATAGTGTGTTGGGAGGAGGATATACATATGTGCGCTCCAATCTTTTAACTGAGAAAGAATTAGAAGCAATGAATTGGGCAATATCGAGTGAGGGGATATTTGCCAAGAATTTAATTAATTGGAATCGTGGTTATTTGGAGAATCGTGAATGTCTCAAAGATACTCAAAAATTGGGTGTGGTTTTATCCCAATATAACCGCAAAGCGAAGTCAGGATTTTGCACTATTTGGGTGATTCCAATAAATCAGCGTAGATTTGTTCCTTGAATGCGATATCTAGCTCCTAAATTTGTTAGAAGTACCTTTCTAGCAGGCTTCGCAAACGCATTTATTTCTGCATTTTTAAAGTGTTCCCGATAATATTCAAAGAGGTCATTGTATATGGTTGCTACTACAATCTATCCAACCAATCAATCTGATATTTACAATCTTGCTGATGCGACTATTTCTATTGTTGACCAAGCTTTTTTATTGGCATTTAAAAAACGAGTTCTGTCCCATCAGGAATATAAACAGTTACTCAGTTCTATTGGTTGGAATTTGAAGGATAGTAAACTTTACTTGAAAGTTGCTGATGCGTTTTCCTCCTTTTCTCCAGATGACCTTCAAGGAATAGAACCCCATACCATTTTTGATTTAGCGAAACATACAAAAAAATATCATCAAGTTATCGAAAATTTAAAAGACTGTGGCAAGATTACCCAAGAGAAAATACACGAATTAATTGCTGCCCATCGCACACCTAAAAAAACAAAACCAGATAAACCAACTATTTGGAAAACAGGCAGAGATGGTGAACCAGTATGTCGAATTCCCGACATTATGGAAGATGATATGCAGAGTGGAAATATTATCCAAAAAGAGATGGATCGAAATGGTACTTTTCCTCAAACTGTAATTCGCAAAGCACTTCAATTGTGGCAAGATGTTCAAGAAGGAAAATTAGTTGTACAAGAAGCAGAAGCAACCCAAAATACAACTAATCATTTTGAGAAAGAGGATTTTGTTGAAGAAGAATCTACATTTGTGAATTTAAATACATTCTCTGAGTGCGATACTCCTGGAAGTAAAACAACAATTTATAACGAAAATACCTCTCCAGAACATCACAATTCAGATAATATTATTGTCAACGAAACAGAAACTCCGCAATCGATATTAATCGATTCTTCTCTATCAGATAATTGCAAATTACCTTTCGAGCAAATAGTAAAGACATTGACACGAGCAGAATCTTGGGTAGAGGTAGAAAATGCGATCGACAATTATCCCCAATCGACTAAATCTTATATTTGGGGACTATTAGATACTGCAACTCAAGAAAAATTACATGAATTTAAAAGACAAAATGTTGCCAATCTCGCTCAAGAACTCCAGGTTAACGATAAGGTAATGTGGGAAAAATGTCCGGGGAATCTCTATTCAATCCAACCTTTTATAATTACAAAAATTGAAGGAGATAAAGCAACTTTAGACCCTTTTAGTAAATTTATTCCTCTTGAAGAATTGACAAAATATAAAGGGTAGCAACTTTCCCCTCAAAGATGAAGGGAAAGAGTTGAAATGCAATTAAAAAGGTATACATTCTTCGTCAGGAATCGGATTTTCTCTAGCTATTCGCTCCAGTTCTTCAAGCTCTATTTTCCATTCCTCTTCCCAAGGATCGTAGAAATAGTCAGTATCTACATATCCTTCGCTAATCAGTTCTTCGCAAGTCATCCCATAAGATAACTGGGTAATACTGATTTCCGATTTTTCAGTCACCTTTTTATCCTCCAACAAATCTAACTAACTGTAAACTGTTTTAAAGATATGGCTTTAAAGCTCAATCATTTTGAAACAAAAACTAAACAAGATACTCTCGTCGAACAAAACCTCAAAAACTCACTGGCTGAATATTTATTTCCCGACACTAAGTTTAGCATTGGTATTGCTTATCCTTCAGCCACTATTCCTTCAGATTTGGGTGAGTATAATGGCATGAATCTGCAATTCTCATCGGGTAATCGGATGTTTTTTGCAGATAATCCAAATATTCGTTCTTTATTGTATCCTAACCCTTCAGATGCGGCTGCTTATCCTTTACCTTTTACTCCCTGTCTAGCTTTTCACGAGTTGCACAACGTCAGAATTCTAGTTATTGATGATGTGACAGGGGAAAATGGAGATGTTATTGCTAACAACGATGCAAAAAAATTAGTTGGTGATTGTAAGGGGTTAATCGATCGCAATTTCACGATTTCTAATAATATAGATATACGTGCTTTTCAGTTCCGACTTGGTATCAAACCCCAGGCAGAAAGTCAGGTTATGCGGATTGCGAAGGGTACTCTTGCTCCTGCACAACTTGACAAGCTTGGGGAATCAAGTTTTCGCATGGGTGGTAATGTTAGGGATGGTACTCTACGTGCTAAGTTTGGTTATGATTTGGTATTAGCTACATCTTCTTTTAAAGGTAGAAAAGGAGGGGATGCGATAAAACCTGGGGAATATTTGCTCTCAATTGGATTAGGTGTAAAAGCATTATCTTTGTACCGAGAACATAGTTTGGGAACCCAGATTTTGGTAAATTATCCTAATGCGGTAAAACAGGAAATTTTACCTATCATTAAACAGCAAGCTCTTAAATTAGCTGAAGAGCAAAAAGATATCAGAAAATTAGCACAGCGATATATTGAAACTTACGAACGACGCAAAGCTGTACTAGCTAAAAACCAGGAAATTGAGCCGAATTTACAAGCAGATATTGATAAATTTACTATCTTTGATAATTTAGATTCTGGTGGAGAAATTGAAGATACTCAAGAAGATGATAATTTAAATTCATCTCAAAAAGATTTACTATTATATTCCTTACTCAAGGTTGATTTAGCTAATTACTGCCAATTACTAGAACATCCAAAAATAGTTTCCGAACTCCAGGATTTTGTAAGAAAACAATGGGTAGAAATTGCTACGGGACGTTCCATCAAGTTTACTTCTGGATTAGCTCAACCAAGTTTAGAATTGGGAAAAAATGAAATCAGTATCCCTTTTTTAGAAGAAGGAGAAGAAATTATTGTTACCCGCTCTCCTTTGATTAATTCTAATGGTGTAATTACGTTAAAAAATAAGCATTTACCAGAAATGTTGGATGGCTGTGTTTATATTCATCCCAAAACAGCAATGGATAACATGCAGTGCGATTTTGATGGTGATTTACTAGCATTTGCTCCAAGTAAAAGTTTTCCTCATTTAGCTGCTGAAATTAAGGAAAGAAATCTACCAGAAAATCGCTATCCCGATATTATTAAGAGGAATAAAGTGGCATATAAAGGTAGTTTTGAGGAAATTGCTATCTCCGCGATGGAGAATAAAATTGGCATTGTTGCTAACGAAATTCAGAAAAATATGGCGTTACAATGCGAAATTTGTGTAATGCCACAAGCTGAAAAGTTTAATTATCTTCAGAAGGTTTCAGCACATTTTAGTTTTCTAGTCAAGAGATATGAACAAAGTAAATTACAGATGCCAGATAAGATATTACAGCAAATATATCCAATTGCATCATTAGGTAATAATTATCAAGTTGAGCAGAAATTGCAGTTAGTTAAAAAGTTATTTAAAGATTGCGTTACTGAGTTGGGTAATGAATTACAAGTTGCTGCGGATGGGGCTAAAAGTGCTTTACGTCCTGATGATGCAATTATTAAATATTGCCAAGCTATCACTGATTATAAGGATGTACAATGGTTGGCTGACAAGAAAAATAAGGAAGCGTTTACAAATCGTGGTATGAGAACTAATGGTTATAGTCCCATAGATTTAATGATTAAACAAACTAATCAAATATTTGAAGAGAATCAACTTGTTGCGCGACCAATTGAGCAATTTAAAAAGCTTTATTCTGGGGTTGAATTTACTGACGAGCAGAAAGAGAAGGCACGACAAATAAAAAATGAGTATAACTCTCAGATTAAAAATCGTATTCAATTGGAAGAAAAACAAAAAATAGAATCGGGACCATATATTATAATTACTTCTCCTAGTACTGGAAAGCAATTAGAAGTGACGAATTTAATTAAGTTTAATGCTGCTAAAAATATTGATTTTTGGAAAACTTCAGAATTGAGTATTCAGGTTGGAGTGAGAAATCCAACTGAAAAAATGCCTCATACTTTGTTTGCTCAAGGAAAATTTACAGATTCTGATGGTAAGGAGGTGAATGTTCCAATTGGTACAATTAGCATGAAGTCGATGAAGGAGTATAATATTCAGCCTGGGATGTCGATACAACAGGGTAAAGTTGAGTTTCATTTTGGTGTTAGTGATGGGATGGTTGATGCTTTAAAACAGCAAACCAGGGAATATATTGAGTCAATTCAGGAAGAAACACCGTTGGAGGAAAAATCGCAATTAGCAGCCACTATTCACGAGATTAGTCACACTGGAGAGAGTAAAAATTATTCGGGTTTGAAAAAAGCTGGTGTGGCATTTGCTGTTTTCCCCGACTATGCGATCGCACAACTCGAAAAACTACAGTTTACCCAGATGCGGGTAATTGGAACCCAGTTTAATGAGTGTGCTGGTAGGGATTTTGTAGGGGAAAAGGTTGCAGTTAAATTCGAGGATGGGATAAATCCTCGTGAACCAACTAAAACTGCTCGTTGGGTGATGGTGGAAGGGAAAAAGCTGGGGATTATTGATGTGCGATCGCCTCATTTGCTTCCAGGTTGTGAAGCTGCTGCATCTATTACTTCTTCCCCTAGTACCAGCGTTATTATAACCAGTTTGAAAAATCCTGAGAATAAATTACAGATCGATCGCGTTAACCAATACGCTTTTGCTAATCATAACTGGCAGGGTGAACAAACGAATATTACTCTCGATATGCAGCAAACTGCTTCCAGAAAAGCACCTATCGTTTTTGCAAAAATTGGAAATCAGGTTTTGGGTGTTTTGAATAAGCAATCTGTAGATTTTTTAACCCAACAGCTTGCAAGTAAGGGGAGGTTAATACAAGGATTGACTATTAGGGGAACTGTTAATAAAGCTCCTCCCAGCTATGCAGATATTGTTATTGACCCAAATACTGTTAAATTTCCTGAGATTCAAGCAGAAACCCAAACTTTCAATATTGCTACCGTAGCGATTATTACTGGGACGGTTGAGTCAAAATTTCAGGCAAAGACTGAACAAGTTTTGGGTAATATGTTTGAACGTGCGATCGCTCGTGCTGTGGAAAATGGTTTTAATCGGGTACAGTTTGTCGATGTTTCCCCAAATCCCACACCACAGATTGCGGAAACATTACGGCAACTTGCGGGAGAACGGAAGGATATCGAGGTTGAATTTATTGGTAAAGCATCGCTAAAAGAAGGGATGAAATTATTGACACAGCCGTCAGATATTGTTCTGGGAGTCAAAAGTGCAGAAACTGTTGGGATAATTGAATTTATGGCTAGTCGGGGGAATGCAATAGCTACCTACATCCCAGAAACAGCAGGGTTTGAGCGATATAATTTACCTTTGGTTCTGCATACTGTTGAGGTTGGTAAAATAGAACGTGAGCGATAATCGTTTTATAAATTACCGAACGGTTTACATCGTCTAAGCTTTACAAAAATTTTAAGGTATCGACCAATCCACAATTTTTAAACCAGGAACTTTTTCAAAATCTTTACGGTTGCGTGTTACCAATGTCGCACTGGCAGAAAGGGCAATCGCAGCAATTCTTAAGTCTTGTGTACCAATACGAATTTTTGATGCGCGTAATTCGTAGTAAATATCACATGCGGTTTCATCAAAATCAATAATATTACCTTGACATAAACGATTAAACGTTTCTTTTAATAAAGCATAAGCTCTAACTAATTCTTGTTTTGATTTTGCTCGGTTGATAACATCTAAACGACCGTACATTTGTTCAACAATAGTTATAACTGTTACTGATATCTCGGAGGGATTAATAGTTGCGATTTTACTAATAACAAATGGATTTCCTCGTTGTAGTAGGGAAATATGGTCAGTATCAAGCACCCATAGTGTCATCTTTTTATACCTAAACCAATATTATCCTATCTATGAAGAAGAGTCATTTTCTATAGTTTCATCTAATTGATTTCGATAGTTTTCAATAGCTTCGAGCATTTTTTCAAATTGCGGGTCATCTTTAAAAATACCAGCCATTTCTAACCAAGGATTTTTCTGCATCAATGATGGTAATTTTACAGGTAAAGCAACAATTTCTGCTCCTGCCAAATGGGTTTCCAGTCGTTGTTGAAGTTGGCTTAAGGCTGTTGTGCGATTGCTTGCTTCTACTTGTAGTTCTGGTAAACCTGGAACGAACGCGATAGTTTTTCCGTTACTACCTTGTCTGACAATAACGTTTATTAAAACTTCGCCATTATCTTGGTTTTTTGGTTGTGATGTTAAAGGCGAGAAGGAATTCATTGTTGTTTTTAAGCATAATCCCCTTCATTGTAAATGAAGTCACTCCCATAGTGATTGAATTTGCCGCTAGTCGGGGGAATGCGATGTCTGCGACGGGCTACGCGCTACTTACATACCAGAAACGGGAGGGTTTGAGCGATATAATTTACCTTTGATGCAAAAAACTGTTGAAGCCAGCATCACGCAACCAAGCTACAGTTCGTAGGGAAATTCCCATATCTGCTAAAAATTTCATTTAACCAGCTTGGTCTTGGTAAGGTTGAAACTCGTAAACTCGTTCTTGAGTCAACCATGCTGCGTAGAGGAGCGATTGACGAATATCTTCTGCCTCTAAATCGGGATATTCTTCTAATATTTCTGCTGCTGGTTTCCCATTGGCTACTAAATTTACTACAAGGGAAACAGGGATTCGCATCCCGCGAATACAAGCTTGTCCTCCCATGATGCATGGGTCGAAGGTTATTCGGTTTAAATTTACCATAAATTTCTCCGGCAATATTTTTGGCTTTCTCCTTATGATGACAGCTGGTTCAATTTTTCGACAATTTCCGATCGGATTTACGAGTATACTCTTGGGATGATTGAATTTGCGGCTAGTCAGGGGAATACAGTAGCTACCTACATCCCAGAAATAGGAGGCTTTGAGCGGTATAATTTACCTTTGGCTCTGCATACTGTTGAAGTTGGTAAAAGAGAACGTGAACGATAATTGTTTTATGTCGTGACGATAAATTACCGAACGGCAAAAATTGCCTATCGGAGAGTACTTTTAAGGGTAAGTTTCCACTAGTAATTTATGCGATCGCGATTCCACTTGCCTTTGTAAAGTCGTAGGTTGCCTGCCTACTATACGTTTTGGTTGCAGCTATTTGGCTTATCCCTGACCGTCGAATTGAAAGGAATTTAATTTCGTGAACAAAAATGGCGATCGCAACAACCTTTATCTTTTGCTTGGTGGTAACAACAGCTTGGACAAGAACAAATTGGTACGAACAGGAAGCCACTGTTTACCGAAGTGCAACTTTTGCACTTCGGTAAGAATCTACCGAACGGAAAAAGTTTCCGTTCGGAGAGAATGTTCTCAAACCGAATGCCTGATAGATTTATTTAAAAATAAGTGAAAAAGAACTCAAACACAGCATTTAAAGGATTAAATAGGAGAAAATAACATCCTGCGATACGCCTTTGGCGTTAAGCTCCGCTTATCGCAATCTTAACGATTGTGACAGTCGCGTGGGTTATTATAGTGGTTTTTACATGAGTGAAATAGGTTTATATTGCTCCACTTCCCTTGCAGGAAAGGGGTTGGGGGCTATATTTGTATATTTTTTATACCTAGCCTAACGGGAAAGCTCCGCGAACCTGTACCGACACCTTGGGAACATGTCATAATTCAGGAAAAGATTTTGGATTGGTTCCAAAAAGTGAATCTTGTAGCTCTGTACCATTAAGGAATTGTTGGTCACATAAATATACTAAACATTCACAGAATAACTAAAATGAAAAGAAAATATCACGTTAAACTTATTCAACAAGGGAACACCCAAACCCTCACTATACCCGCAGAACTAAAACTGAAAACATTACAAGTTATTATTCGACAAGAAGACGGAAAATTAATTATTGAACCCGATCGGAAAAAATCTCTTCTCGAAGTGCTGTCCACCCTCGAACCCTTAGACGAAGACTTTCCCGACATTGACTTATGTCTATTACCTCCAGACGATATCGAACTTTAAAATGGATTACGCCTATTTACTGGACACTAACATAATTTCAGAACTCATCAAAAATCCTAGAGGAATCATTTTTTCAAAAATTCAAAGTGCTGGCGAAGAACAAATTTGTACGAGCATTATTGTTGCCTGCGAACTAAACTTTGGAGCTAGAAAAAAGAACTCACCCCAACTACTCGAAAAAATTGAAGCCATCTTAGATTGTATTGAGATTTTGCCCCTCACCGATCCAGTAGAGCAATATTACGCAGAAATCCGCACTTATTTAGAACAGCAAGGAACACCTATTGGTGGCAACGATTTATTAATTTCTGCCCATGCTTTGACTCTAGATTTAACCATTGTGACTGCGAATATCCGTGAATTTTCTCGTGTCCCAAATTTAAAAGTAGAAAACTGGCTGAAATAAATGAAGCAGCCCGAAGACGTAAGTCGTTCGCGGAGTGCGAACGGGGAGGTTTATCGCCTACGATTTCTCAAAGCGAAGGGGCATGTTGGGCTTCAGAGTGAGAAAATATATAGGAGCAAACCACACTTGGCTTAAAAATAATGAAGCTGTACTACATGCCTACGACACGGGCAGTACGCCCTCGGTGGCTTTTAGAAGAAATGGGAGTTCCCTATGAACTGGTAAGAGTTGATAAGACCATGACTCAACAGCCAGAATATCAAAAGTTGCATCCCCATAGAAAAGTACCAATTCTTGTAGATGGGGAAGTCACGATTTTTGAATCTGCTGCCATCTGTGCCTATCTTGCTGACAAATATCTAGATAAAGGGCTAGCTCCAAGATTAGACCAAGCTGAACGTGGTTATTACTATCAATGCCTGTTTTACGCTACATCGACATTAGAACCCCCTGTTGAGCATTTCA
Source organism: Calothrix sp. CSU_2_0 (assembly GCA_012034595.1). Lineage (GTDB taxonomy): Bacteria > Cyanobacteriota > Cyanobacteriia > Cyanobacteriales > Nostocaceae > Brunnivagina. The sequence goes on from JAAUPE010000096.1 coordinate 15,247, forward strand.
TGTTTGGTGTTTTACCATCACTGCCAGAAAACGTAATACCAACCAAGGTACGCTCTGCAATTTCAAAACAAGAAGCTTTAGAATGGTTTGACCGAGTTGCTGAACCCTTGAGAAAATCCATTGATGGTAATAATTACCTGGTATTAAATCGGTTTACGACTGCTGATATTGTGACTGGAGGAGTTTTACTCTGGGCAAAAAAGCTAGGCATGTTATCAAATAGTGACCCTTTGAGTAAGTACATCAACAACTTAATGCAACGTCCTGCTTTTATCCGTGCCGATGAAGACTTTTACGCCAAGATAGCTCCGAGCGTGTAGTTTTAATGGTACCTTCCCTCACCCCTTCTTATCTTACCCACTCCCCACCAGCAGTTTCCGCCGCCTCAGCACTGTAATAAATTTTCATTTCCCCACATATATCACCACCAGGACTTATTACCCGAAACTGCCAGCATTTTTCTTGGGTATAGAAGATGATTAAGGTGTAACTATTAATGCTGGTGATGGTGTGAATTTTATCGTTAGTCATAGTTAATCGTTGAAGCTGACCCCAAAATTCACACCTAAAACTTACTCAATTCGCCTCAATGTTTCGATCGATTTAAGCTGTTTCCAGTCCTTTCAAGACTTGAGCTACTTCCATCGGTTGCGATTCTAACTTGCCTTTGAGTTGCTGCCTCAATATCCCCAATTTCTGATATTTTAACCTGAGTTCGGGTTAAGCAAGTTGGGATAAAAACTAGTCCAGGTGAAGGCTAGGCTTTTTCGGTTGATGGCAATAAGCGATTAATCCACACAGAATATTGACGCAGAAATTGATAGGACTTCGATGTCTAGAATGTTCGATTTGAGAAATATTTTTGAGTTGGTCGTTAATTGTCTCGATAATTGAACGCTTACGTGACAAAAGCTTGTCATGAAGGCGCATCAGATGATTTTTCATATTGCGACGGGGCTTGGCAAAAAATTCAATCCCGAATTCTTTGAAAAGCTTGTCAGCCAGTTCTTTTGAGACATAACCTCGGTCAGCAAAAAATTTCCCAAAAAGCTTGCTCAGTAAATCAGGAATGGGTTTGCGGTCATCAATATTACCAGGAGTCACGATAGCATTTAAGATTTCACCGCGATCGCTAACTACGATATGGAGCTTAAAACCATAAAACCAATCCACAGAAGTCTTACCCCTAGCCGCAAAACCCTTAAACACCTTATTTCTTGGAATTCGACGGTTATGGCAGACCTTCAAGCTTGTTGAGTCGGCAAAACCAATACCCGTGCATTTTCCAAAACAATGCTTCAGATAAGCACATAGGGGTACAAGTACTTCGGGCATCCATTCTACAAATCGTTGATAGCTTGGAAGTCCTGGAAATGCAAAACCCCATTGTTTCCGTACATGTTCTAAATAAAAATGCTTGAAATTTCGGTAGTGATTTTGGTGAAATGCTACCAATATGGTCATGATTTCGCTCAAACACATGCTTTTTGCTCGAACTCGCTTGATTCCTCCATGCTTCAATAGCGTTTTATGCCATTGAAGTTCAAATTTCTGGCAGAAGTCATCTACGTGGCAAAATAATTCTTCTAAACTGAACATAGGGTAGATGCTGGATTTAACGCTATTTTCAGCTTACTACCTGCCCTTTTTCTTATCCCGAACTCAGGTTATTTTACATTTTCTTTATCTCCAATATCCAGCTTGAAGAGAGTGCTTGGATTTCACATTCTCCTCCCCATTAGGGGCTGAAGAACAGGAAAATGGGCTTTCATATCAAGGGAGATAGGAGGATAGGACTCACAAAGGGGAAATGTATCAAAAATTTCCCCTGATACTAAAACTATGCGGTTTCTAGTATTTCTGTTTCTGAAATGTTCTCTATCCAAGCTTTAATTGCTTCAATTTCAGAAATTCCACTATTTATAGCTTCAACAACAGATTTATGATAGGAGTTGGTAGCAAAATCGGAATTCTCAAATTTATCTTGTCCCCAATATAAACACATGGTTTTCACCAGTTCGTCAATCTGATTTGGCTTCAACTGGTTTGGTCGTTCTACTTCCTGAAATTTCAGCCACTCCACAACCAATTCAACTGGATAATTCAGTAATGTACGAATTTGCTTAACACGCACATCTTGATTTGGTTCTAATACTGGAAAGACTACAGATTGATGTGGTTGAGTTTGGTGTTGTGGAAAAGGAACCTCTTCTGATGTCGTAACTAATTTAGATTGAATGTTGCTAATTATTCCAGCCCAATCTGCATCCTTATTCCATTCAGTCCGAATCCGAATTTTAGTCGCAGCATCATAAAGCCGACAAAAAACCACATTTTCTTCTCCAGGAGTTGCAGCAATAATTAGAGGCTTGGAGAAGTTTTTAACTTGCGATACTGCTAATAAAAAGGTTTTGGCAAAATTCGTTTCGATGCCAGTTCTGACGATATATATTTCATCTGCTGTAATCACAATATCCAGCTTTAAATTGTCCTTTCCTCTAAATTCCTTGCTTGTTAATCGTAGATTCTGTAAATATCCAGTTAACCCTCTTTGCTGCACTGGAATCGTTTTTTCGTTGTTGATATCGTAGTTATACCACAAGTAAGATTCGCCGCTCAATTCCCCATTCTTGACATACAAATAAATTGGCTCAGGGGGATTACAAAGCCCTAATTTTATTTCAGTAACCATTAAAATTCCTCCAAATTATCTTTAATAGATGTGTCTACAGATTCTTTTTGAGAGTTGACTTTATTTGTCTGATATCCCGAAGCTTTTAGTACAGGTATTGCTGCATTTTTTACAGATGCTTTTGCTTGGTGGTAAAGATATTAGACTACTCCATCAGCATCTTCTTCCTCTTCCAATTGCGCCCAAAGAGAACAGCCTAAATCCAGGGATTCATACGACCCAAGATTAAATTTGCGACTGTAGGATATTGAGACGGTAGTAATTTTCATACTTCATTCCTGAAAAGAATTTCTTGGTTTCAATTGAGATGGTGGGTGGTAAAAAGTAAAACCCACCTTTTTTCGTCTTATGCTGTCATCAACACCATATTTTCTGGGAGTGGCTTATACTTTTTGAGTTGTTCCCACTCAATAGTTGTTAATTCATCACATGCCTTATCAAGTAAGCGTTCTCTATGGGAAATTTCGCTTTGTGCATTTATAAAATAAGTACGTTTAGCATCTATATTTGGTGAGGTTAACAATATCCATAACAACCAAACAGTACTAAATGCAGAATCACACTGTATTTTTATTTTTGATGGACACGAGACTCTAACTACCCACCAATTCCCATCTGTGCAACCAACTTCCCCAAGCTTCGTATCATTGTAGTAAATACCATCATCAAAGATATCAAACTCAAACTTTTCGCATTCAGCAGCAATCTCCGGCATTATTTCGTTGCCAGTATTGACTGTTTCTACTTCTTGTTGCTGTATGGGCAATGTTTCTTGCTTGTAGTGCCATGTAATATAGTTGTAAGACTTTGCCCAGGTATGCGATCGATGGATTTCTACGCCGTTTACCATCACCACCCAACGCTGGGTGACAAAATCGTCGGTATCATGGCTGATGCTGGCGATTAGCTTGTTTTCTGCGTATATTTCGTGGTTGTAAAATGAGATTTCGACTGTTGTTATTTCTTCCCGTTTAACAGCTTGAGTTTCTTTTCTGGTGTAATTCTCTAGTTCGGTTTGAGCAAAAGCTTGTTCTTTAGCAGTGAAGGGAGCAAAAAGCGCTTGCTGTGTACATGTAGAATACGTCATAATAGAGTTCCTTTTATGAGGTCAAAAGGCGATGCTCCATAGGAGCCGCCTAAGAGGCGACCGCAACTAGTTTTCCAAGGACTGGCAATCGCCTTTTGTTTTTCGTTGTTACCACGATGTTACAACACGGTAAAACATGTGTCAACAATGTTGTACCACTTTATGCAAAAATCGGACAAAATAAGCTAAAACCACCTTACAGAAACTTGTATGAATAAGCAGGAACTATCAAAAGACGATCGGCTTGTTGTAAGAATAGACAAGGAAACCAAGAATCAATTTATGAAAAGGGCTGAAGATGAAGGCAGAAATGCTTCAGAAATACTTCTTGGGTGGATTAAGAATTACCTAGCCGAAGAGCCACAGCTATTGCCAGATATAAAGCAAGTATACGCAGAATTAGAAACCCTCAAAAATAAGCTCGCTTTTTTGGAAGACGAAGTAACAAAAAAATCAGCAGCCTGAGAGAGGAAAATAAGTCTCTCAGGCAAACCCATGACACAATAGCGCAGGCTTTAAAGTCTCTTTCTGCCTCAAGAAACCCGTCAGATACCTGACGGGTTTCGTTTTGAAATGCAACAAGTTCGAGTAGCTTGTTGCAACTTGTACGTACAATGTGGTAATACTAAAGTTATGATATTTTGCCGCTATGTATAAGCAATGGAGGTAAAAAATTGTGAACGAAGCTACGTTACAGATTGGCATTACGGCAGTGAGTAATGCCCACACTGGATTACACCAAGCAATGCACGAGTTAAGACATGGTTCAGTCACTGAAGCCAAACATATCCTCGCACGACAGATAGCAGTGCTAGCAAACGTTCTCATTATTTTGTAACACTACTCGAACTAAGGCAAATAACTTTAATGGCGGCATATCAACTTATGCCGCTCCGGAATGTTTTGCGTCAAAATTAGGAGGAAGTATGGATGTGATTTCCAAGACTGAAAATAGTACCAGCCTATTTGAGCAATTGAAACAAGTTGATGAGGATGGGGTTGAGTATTGGTTCGCTCGTGATTTGATGTTGCTACTGGGGTATAAACAGTGGCGACAATTTGAAGACGCAATCGAGCGAGCGATCACTGCATGTGAAAATATTGGCAATGACTGCTCGCAGCACTTTTTGCGGTTGCCCGCAAAAAGTACAGGAGGTAGACCGAAGGGAGATTTTCGCTTTAGTCGCTATGGTGCTTACTTAACTGCAATGAATGGAGATTCACGCAAGCCAGAAATAGCAGCAGCACAGAGTTATTTTGCGATTAAAACTCGCGAAGCAGAACTAGCACCGCAGTATCAAGAAATACTACAAACCGTGCTTTCTCAGCTTGACCAACAAAATCAAGCAATTAAAAAACAAGGGGAAGAATTAGCCCAACTCCAAACGCAAGTACATAATTTACTGCCACCATCAGCAAATTTCATTCCCCCTGGATGGGATACCGATATTTGGGAAAAATTGCCACCCCAAGATAAACATCACTTTCGGTTTCTGTTCCGTCGTCGTAACTTTCAACCGAGCGAACGTACCGAGAATGATGCAAATACCTTGCTTGTGATGACAGAACAAGTCAAACAAAGGCAGAAAGAAGAATTGGTAAAAGCAGTTGGTAAAATATCATCCGACGAAAAAGAAGCCTTTGAAGCTGTAAAACAAGAAGCATTAGCGCGATTTGAGAATGAGCAAGCTTAAGTTTTCCTTATTCATATTGGAGGTATGTAGATATGAGCAGACTAATTACCCCAGAATCCCCGCTTTTAGTGCCACCTCTGTTGGCAGCAGAGATTGGTTTGGAGGAAGCATTAATACTCCAGCAGATACATTACTTTTGCCAAATTTCCAAACATGTCAAGGATGATGGCAGAATCTGGTTTTGGAAGACATTGAATGATTGGGGCGAAACATTACCGTTCCTGAAAATGTCAAAAATTAGACGTGCGATCGCTAACCTCAAAGATAAATTCCAATTGATTGATATTCGCCGTCACAGTGAAAAAACTTGGTATCAAGCAAACTGGTTCACAATTAACGTTGAGAATGTGGAAGCCTTATGGAATCGCATTTGTCAAAATGAACAGATCGATGTGATCGCATTAAACAATTCGACCTGTTCAAAATCAACAAATCATATCAAAGACTACCCTTCAGAAGAAAATTCTCCTCAACAACACGGTGTTGATGAGGAAAAAGTTGACTGGGAAAAGTTGGCAAAGGAAGCTGAGATTTGGGAACAGTCCGCGAATGTGCCAGGACAGAAGATTCTGTCCGGCAACTTCGCACAGATTAGTCACTGCGTTGATAAAACAGATTCTCTAGAAGAATCGTCAACCCAATGTCAAGAGCAGTCCGAGATTAATCACTACGTCAATAAAACAGAACAAGTTAACTCGACTAACGCCAAAGATAGTAATGAGGGTCATTTTTCCGAAGCTGGGGCAGAAGTCGAAGTTGATATGACTTCAGATAGTCCAACAAAACCTGAAATTCGAGAAATTTGCACTGAGTTAAAAAGATTACGAATTAATCCTGACCCTTGTTTGGGAGTGGTTAAAAAATATTGGGAGAATGTAGAAGGTACGATTTCTCGTGTCAAGGAAGCGGTTAACGAGGGTTGGTGTAATAATCCCACAGGTTTGTTTATCAATAGTTGTAAAAGTGGCGAAAAACCCAAAAATACCGTGGATGCGGGGGTTAAAGATTGGTTTGAATCGTTGAGAGGGGAGCGGATTGCGATCGCGATGTCGGGAGGAATAGTTTATACGGTAGATGGGGAGGCTGTGGAAATTGGGGAGATGATGCGACGGTATCCAAATAAAGAATGAAGTTATTGGTATAAGAGTAGCGCCTTCATTCTTTACCAGCAATCAATTTGTTCATGATGGTGTGGAATCCCGAATTAAGCTGAAACTAAAATTTACCGAAGTGTAAAATTTGCACTTCGGTGATAAGAATTGGACATCCATTTAAAGTTGAATCACAACCTTGCTCCCGTGACTACCACTTTAGACGTAGCGGTAAGCAGATGGTGCTTCGTCCAATGGAAATACTTGAACAATAACAGGTTTGATTTGATGTAATGTTTTGACAAAGCCTATCCGAACTACCTGTTCAAGCACTTCTCTCTGTGTCTTGAAGAAGCCGTTCGAGCTTGTCCAAGCATTTTTGGGATTAGTGAACCTGTGATAGCTACACAAGCTAAAGATAACGCGAATTAATTCCCTACATCCCACATTCCTTGTCGCAACGAAAAAATTAGGGGTTGACTTAAAGTGCGCTCTAAGTTCTAAAGTAGTGAGTATGGATACAGAATTGACAATTCAGCAGGTAGCTTCCCTAACGGGATTGAGTGTACATACGCTGCGTTACTATGAACGCAACGGTTTGCTCAAACCTGTCCCTCGCGCAGCTAATGGGCATCGTCGATATACGTCGGTGGATATTGCCAGCATTGAATTTTTAACTAAATTGCGGATGACAGGAATGTCAATTCGTCACATGCAAAAATTCGCCAAGTTGATGCAGGAAAATCCCCAGGGCACAATTAGCGATCGCAGAAAAATACTTGAAAGCCACGAGTCTCAAGTATTACAACACCTGGAAGAACTTCACCGCAATTTAGCTGTAATCCAGAAAAAAATTCAGTTGTATAAAGAATTGGAAATCACAAATCGAGGAGCAGAAAAGCAATGAAAACTCGAAAATTAGGGAATCTCGGTCTGTCCGTTTCTAGCATTGGACTCGGTTGTATGGGAATGTCTGAGTTTTACGGTGCTACGGATGAGGCAGAATCAATTGTTACCATCCATCGCGCTTTAGAAATGGGTGTGAATCTGTTGGATACTGCCGATATGTATGGAATTGGGGCAAATGAAGAGTTGGTTGGGAAGGCAATTCTTCGTCGCCGTAGCGAGGTTGTTTTAGCGACAAAATTTGGTATCCAACGCAATGGGGAAAATGCACGCGATATCTTCGATAAGCTTCGCTAACTCTCTATCAATGGCAAACCTGAATACGTACATCAAGCTTGTGATGCTTCTTTGCGGCGATTGGGAATCGATTACATCGACCTTTATTATCTCCACCGGGTAGATACCAACGTACCGATTGAAGAGACAGTGGGAGCAATGTCTGAGTTGGTGAAGCAGGGTAAAGTTCGCTACCTGGGTCTTTCGGAAGCTGCTCCTGAAACCATTCGTCGTGCCCATGCAGTTCACCCAGTTAGTGCTTTGCAGTCGGAGTATTCTTTGTGGACTCGTGAGGTGGAAGATGAAATTATCCCCACAATTCGGGAATTAGGCATTGGTTTTGTGCCCTATAGTCCGTTGGGTAGGGGTTTTCTTTCTGGGGAAATCAAAAGTCCAGAGGATTTTGCTGCTGATGACTTTCGCAGGTTTTTACCGAGGTTTCAAGGAGATAATTTTAACAAGAATATCCAGCTTGTAGAACGGGTAAAGGAAATTGCTGCCAAAAAGGGTGTAACTCCCAGTCAGTTAGCACTGGCTTGGTTGTTAGCACAGGGCGAAGACATAGTACCAATTCCGGGAACCAAACGACGCAAGTATTTGGAAGAAAATATCGCTGCTGTGGAAATTGTTTTAAAGGAGGATGAATTGCAACAGATTGAAGAATCGGCACCGAAGAATTTTGCAGTAGGGGAACGCTATCCAGCAAATTCGATGGGTAGCGTGAATCGTTAGACTCGGCGATCGCAGCTGGTTCGATTTGTTATAGTTTCCCTCGCGATCGCTAAATTGATTTGCTCGAAGAAAGGAGCAATTCGTGCTGCGAATTAATCGAGCAAATTTCGTTAATTTTTCGTTTCGGGATTGAGCGAACGACTTACGTCGCGCAAGCTAGAACTGCGTTCAGCTTCGCTAATGCACTGCAAATCTCTAACCCAGCAAACGCTTGAGTTGCTTATACACTTCATCGTCGTTGCGTTTACCAACTAAAATTACTTCGACCAAATCTGCATCTACATCAAAGCGGTAAACAATACGATATTCTCCAGAATCCACGCGATAGTATCCTGAATAACCTGTTAATTCTTTATAATCTGCGGGTAATGGGTCAACATTCAGCGACATTACTTTTTTCGCTATTTGGGCAGCTATTTTAGGTTGTAAACCTTTGAGGAAATCGAGAACTGTCTCTAAACCATCTAACTTCGCCATACATACTACAAATTAATCATCAAGCGCTGCTAAACGTTCAAGTTCTGCTGTAAAAATCTCTGAACCAACCATTTGAGAATTAGCCACAGCTATTTGTGCTTGTTGAGCTAAAATTGAATCTTCAAGTTGAGCAACTCGATTCATTAATTGCTCATAATTTTCTACCGACATAATTACATAGCTAGCTTGTGATTCACTTGTCAGTTTGATTGGTTCTGTCGCAGCTTGTTCTAAAGCATTACTGTGGGGATTTTGGAGTTCTCCAAGGGGAAATTGGCGCATTTTTCAAGCTTTCCTAAATGTTTATTAGATGATTATAACAAGTACATCATTTAATATGTTTAGCTGCTAAAGAATATTCAAATTCACGCGAACGACTTTCGTCGCGCAAGCTTCGCATATCTCATCAAACCCAACAAACGCGATAAGCGGAGCTTAATGCCAAGGGCATATCACACATCCCCCAAAACCAAAACGCGATCGCCATCCCCAAATATCCCAAATAAACGCGATCACACATCCCCAAAACCAAAACGCGATCGCACACCACCAAAACCAACCACGATCGCCATACATAAACCCACTAAAAGCGATCGCACTTTCCCAACTTCACACAGGCGATCGTACTAATCCATCAAAACTACTAAAAGACGATCGCACATCCCAAGAAAACCAAATGCGATCGCACTCTCTCTAAAAACCCATTATTAAAGCAAATTTTCATTTACTATTCTAGAAAAATTCTACTCGTGCATCTAAACCATGTTCTTGTAACATTTTAGCTACTGTTTCCGCATCTGATCGATAGTAATATGAACCAGCATTCACATAATCTCCTCTTCGGGAATTGCCTGTATCTGCATGAGGGAAAAATCGACGCACTTTATTAAGAGTATTATTGTCAGATATTGGTACTACCACAACATAACGATTACCTGGATGATGAGTAATACTTCTTATATTCGCTAGAGTTATTGCTTCTAAATTTATAGACTTAATTGACTGCGCGATTACCAAGCTTTGTTGATAAAATTTCAGAGCATTTTTATTGTCACCTAAACTACTGTATAAATTACCTATATTATTGAGTATTTTGGCTTCTTCAACACGATTCCCAACTTCTTTGCTTATGGAAATAGCTTGATTATAATAGTTTAATGCTTGAACATGCTCGTTTCTTTTCTCATATATTATTCCGATGTTATTAAGAGTTTTTGCTTCTTCATCTCTGTCTTTAACTTCCCGAAAAATTGCTAAAGCTTGCAATGAATATTCTAAGGCTTTATTATTATCTGATTTACGGTAAACTAGTGATATATTGCTCAATAATATTCCTTCTGCTCTGCGGCTCTTAACTTCTCTACTAATACCCAAAGATGTATTATACAATTCTAATGCTTTTTGATAGTCTCCTAAATTAACATAAACTGTGGCAAGATTATTTAGGACATTTCCTTCTTTTACTTTATTTTGCGATGTTTTATAAATAGCAAATGCTTTTTCATAAAATTTTAATGATTCTAAATAGTTACCTTCTTGTAAAGATGCATTTCCAAGATTCGTTAAAAGTTGTGCAGATTCATTATTATGCCCACGATACTTTAAAATCAAATTGATTAATTTATTATTATAATTATTTATTTGCTGGATTTTTGGCTTGAAATTATCAGGATTTTCAGAGTCTGTTAAAGTAAGTAATCCTGCAAAATTATCAGCTATTTCTTCAAGGTCTTGAAGTAAGTTTTCATTTGTCTTTTTGATATTATCACGTTGAATTAAAATCTTTTTTAGTTCTTCTTCAACTGTGTAAAATTTAGATTCCATATCATCTATCTTTTTATTTTTTTCTTGGATTAATTTATCTAAAATATCAAGCCGATTCTTTGCTGTAACTAATTTGACTTTCTTTTGCGATAAGTCGTTAATTATTTCTTTTTTCTCATTGGTTATTTTTTGTACTTTGTTTCTAAAATTCGCAAGATTTTTGTTCTCAAATATAAACTTTTGATAGATTAATTTCACTTCTTTTTTTGTCTTTTGTTCTCTTTGTGTGGTCTTTTTTAGCGTGTCTTCTAGCCCTGTTAATTTGGAAGTTATAGAAGTTAATTCTTGTTTTCTTTTGTCTAATTCAATGATTACATCATTTTTATTTTTACTGACTCGTCCTAGTTCATAATTTTGTTCACGGGCATATTTAGATGCCTTCCCAGCAACTAGCAAAGCTCCTGTAGCTAAAATAGCTGATGATACTACCACAAAACTCCCAATGTAAATAAGCTGTTTAGTAGCTTTTTTGACTTTTATCAAGTCTTTATTCGCTTTTTCTAAATCGAATTTAGCTTTCTCTTGTGCCTCCGCCAAAATTTGATTAGCTTTTATTTCTACTTCCAATGCACTTTGTACTTTCCTGCTTTTGAATTCCACACTCGCAGATAAAAACCGATAATCAGCATCACTTAATCTTCTTTCATTAGCCCAAACACGAGCTTGTTCTAAATCTTCCCCTTGTAACAGACAAGATTCATTACGATATTTACTTTTCTCCCAAGCTTTAAATTTATCTGCATAAGGACGCAATTTATCTAACTCATTCCTCACCCAACTTAAATCAAAAATATTTCCGTAAATCTGGTTATAAACCCTTAATTTACCCTGCTGCTTCACCACAACACCAGTCAAACGCGATCGCATCTGCTCCAAACTACCATCAACAGCAATCTCACCCTTTTGCAAAATCTGCTGATATAAACCCAGCAAAGCCACAGATACTTCCTCATCAGCAATTATCCTATCTCGAATAGTTTTTAAATGCTCTTGTTTATCGTTTGCTTCCCAGTTATCAATAATTTGATTGCTAATAACTTCTTTTACAAATTCAATTATATTATTTTCATCAACAGACCTAAAATCTCGCCTCTCTAAACTTAAATTTTTACCCAATAATTCACAAGCTCTTTGAGTTAAAAAGGGCTGTCCCCCTGTCCAAACTAAAACCTCCTGCATCACAGCTTGGGGATTTTCTACTTTTCCTGCTAATCCCTTTGCTAAAGGTTCAATGTCGTGAATCTTAAATCCATCTAATTCAATTGCTTCACCAATATTAAATGGGGTTCGGGTTTTATCTTGAATTAAATCACTGGGGGTTGCTACTCCTAATAAAGCAAAAGTCAACCGTTTATAAGCTGGATTTTCAGAGCGTTTGTTATAGCAACTTCTAATTAGAGCAAAAAAATCTTCGCTAGCAAATTTTAAACTCAGGGTACTATCAATTTCATCGACAAAGATAATAATATTTCCTGGGATAGATGTCAAAAGTACATCTTCAATAAATTCATCTAATTTCTGCACAGGGGAAATATCATTGCGATCGCGCCACCAAGTCCGACGAAATTCTATCGGTTTGGCAATTTGCAAATCTTTAACAATTTTGGAAACAATACCCGTATACCATTGTTCCTGGGTGACGTTATCTTTGCTACCCTGCCCAGAAACATCAATACTCGCACAAGCCACCCCTTCATTAACAAGTCTTTGCATTACCCGAACTTTCAAGCTCGATTTACCCATCTGCCGCGAGTTAAAGACGTAACAATATTTACCCGCTTTCAAGGCATGATAAAAATCAGAGTCAGCCTTCCTGACCACATAACTAGGAGCATCTGGTGGAAGACTTGCCCCAACTTGGTATTCGTAATTTTCAGTCATTGCTTAGTCTCCAATCGCACAGTTAATTTAGGTAAATTTAATATTGTGAATTGATTTTGAAATTATCAAAGAAAGATAGAAGGGAATTCACCATAGTTGCCCTTGACTTTCTCAATTTCTCCTATTTCGGTTATTTTCTTTTTTATTCTGACAAGAAATAAATATAAAACAACCTAAGAAGCTTATGCCATATAAGTTTATGCGAAGTCCCATTGAAAATAATTTGAATTTGATTTGAATTTGATTTGAGTTTAATCTGACTTTTGTAAGTCTGATTTTAGGGGTTTATTTATAGCAATAAATCCTCTAATCTGTTCGTATAAGTGTTATCTATTTTGTTATGACTATAAATAGGGCTTGCTGATTAAAGATGAAACCCTTGTAGAAACAGTGATTGAGGTCGATAGGTTGGTAAAAAGTGCAAGAAAATCAGGTAAAATTGCTCAAAACCCTAACATAGGCATAGAAAATGTATAGAAAAATTGAGACCCCACCCACCCCAATAGAAAAGTTTGAATTGCCATTTGAGGGGAAATTGGCAGAGGATAATAGGTGGGTCATGATGGCTAATTTAATTCCTTGGTCAGAATTTGAAGATGAATATGCTCAACAATTTACGATTGAAATGGGGGCACCGGCAAAGTCCTTTCGGACAGCTATGGGAGCTTTAATAATCAAGGAAAGATTGGGACTAAGTGATAGAGAGACAGTAGAACAAATAAGAGAAAATCCTTATTTACAGTACTTTATAGGGTTGAATAAGTATAGTAATGAAGCACCATTTGAAGCATCAATGCTTGTCCATTTTAGACAAAGAATAGATATTAAATTAGTTAATAGAATGAATCAGAGTATGGTCAAAAATAGTCGAGAAGAAGAAAGTGAAGAAGTAAATGAAAAAAAGTTATTAGCAGTGGAGGTGAAGAAGAAATAAATGGAGAAAGAAATCAAGGTAAATTAAAATTAGATGCAACCTGTATACCAGCAGATATTAAATATCCGACAGATTTAGGATTATTGAACGAGGCGAGAGAGCAAACAGAAGAAATAATAGATATTCTGTATGAAGAATTAGATGACAACGAAAATAAAAAACCCAGAACTTATAGAAATACAGCTAGAAAAGAATATCTCGACGTATCGAAAAAACGACGACCATCGAAAAAACAAAGAAGAAAAGCAGTAAAGAAACAACTACGATATCTGAAAAGAAACCTAGCACATATAGATAGATTAATAGCAGTCGGAGCCAAGCTTCCCTGTCTAAGTAGCCAAAAATATAAAATACTATTAGTGGTAAATGAAGTATACCGACAACAGTTATTCATGTATGAAAATGGTCTTTCTCGTGTTGACGATAGAATCGTGAGTTTAACACAACCTCATGTCCGTCCAATCGTAAGGGGAAAAGCTGGTTCATCAGTGGAATTTGGAGCCAAGTTATCAGCTAGTTGTTACGAAGGATATGTATTTTTAGACCGAATTAGTTGGGATAATTTTAATGAATCAAGTGACTTAAAAGCGCAGATAGAAGCTTTTAAAGTAGCAACAGGTTACTACCCAGAATCTGTACACGTAGACCAGATTTATCGCACCAAAGACAATAGAAAATGGTGTAAAGAAAGAGGAATTAGAATTAGTGGTATACCATTAGGACGACCACCTAAGAATATCAGTAAAGAAA
>JAAUPE010000279.1 GCA_012034595.1 Calothrix sp. CSU_2_0
TGTCTAATATCGCACTAACTTTAGAGGGCAAAACCCAAAAACAAAAAAATCCTTATCCTCCTAATTCTTTGCCTTGGGCAACTTGGATTATCGCTCGACTTGGTGGTTGGTCTGGTTACAGTTCCCAAAAACCTCCTGGAATTACTACTTTGGTTCGCGGACTTTACCAGTTTGAATCCACCTTTTTCGGCTGGAAACTTGCTCTGGGTCTACTTGTGTGTACACCGTAGGCAAGCGGGGTAGGGGCAGGGGTGGGGTTCTTTATATACATCTTCATCTTAAAATGATATTAGGGTTATCAAGGTTTACTTATACACAGCCTGACTCCAGATATAAAAATTATAATAATAAATGATGCTGATGGAGTTTCATTAGAAATCGCGATAAGCTCACCTCTGAAGGGGTATGGCATATTGCAAGTAAGTTATTTAGATTGTTTATTCAAGTAAATTTATACAAAGGGTTAAAAAGAACCATCTGTGATGAATGTTGCGTTACCTCGTTTATTAAAATCCGCATACCGTAAAGACCCAATTGTGAGCGCACTAATTACGGTAGGCATTATTGATGCGTTGATTGGTGGATTTGATGATAGCTGGTCTTTATTTGCATTTGGCTTGGGAACAGCAGGTTTGACGCTAGCATGGCGATTTTGGAAAGTCCAGCAAAACCGTCCTTTGCCAAAAGAGGAAAAAGTGACAACACAGCTTTATTTACCATCACGCTCTTCGAGTTCTGCATTACCAATGTTAAGCATTCAGAAGAAAAAGCCACCCCAATCTTGAGTTAGGAGTTAGGAGTTAGGAATTAGGAGTTAGGAGTTAGGAGTTAGGAGTTAAGAGTTAAGAGTTAGGAGTTAGGAATTAGGAATTAGGAATCAGGAATCAGGAGTTAGGAATCAGGAATCAGGAATCAGGAATCAAAATCCAAAATCCAAAATCCAAAATCCAGAATCCAAAATCCAAAATCTAAACAGTCTCTTCCTCAACTGAGGTAAATGTGGGAAATATACTTATATAGTATTTTGCCCATGTTGAATTGAGTGAGGAGCGATCGCAATGGAAAAGGTCAAATTGAAGGTTAATATTTTTATTCGTTCATCTGTTATTTTAGCCTGTCTAACAGCTTTAAACTTATGCATGAGTGTATTTCCAGGTTTAGCTGTCTCTAAGACGAGCGCAGTCACAGGTGAGGGGAAACCCGATGCAACCCAACCCCAAGCACCAATAAATCAATTAAATAGATTTGCGAACCCGCAGTTACTCTATAGTCTTAAGGGGCATTCAGGCACTATCAAATCGCTTGCTTTTAGTCCTGATGGTTTGACTTTGGTAAGTGGAGGTTCTGAGAATGATGGCTATATTTTTTGTGGGATGTGGCGAAGGGTCGGAAAAAGGGGATTATTAATAGAGCGCAAAAAACTGCGGTACAATCGTTGCTAATTTCACCGGATGGGCAAAACCTGGTTAGTTCTGGTAGCGACAGCACTATTAATATTTGGAACCTCAAGGATAATAGTTTTTTACGTTCCTTAGTCACCCATAGCAGTAATGTCATGTCTTTAGCGGTGACTCCCGATAGCAAAATACTTGTTAGTGGTGCTATTGATGGGATTAGGATGTGGGATTTACTCCAGCATCGTCCGCTTGCGACTTTAACCAAGTACGATAATTTAGTTTATACCGTAGCTATCAGTCCTGACGGTCAAATTTTAGCAAGTGGTGATAGTAGTGGCACTGTTAAGTTGTGGAATTTGTCAAGTGGTAAAGTTATTCGTGCATTTGTCGCTCATTCCAGTACGGTTAGTAGCCTTAATTTTAGCCGCGATGGTAATACCTTAATTAGTGCAAGTCGCGATCGCACAATCAAACTTTGGAATCTCAACAGTGGAAAAATTGAGCGCACCTTAACAGGACATACAGACTGGGTAAATGCGATCGCGTTACATCCTGATGGGGGAATTTTAGCTAGTGCTGGACGCGATGGAGTCAGACTTTGGAATTTGAATACGGGTGATTTAATTACTAGCTTGTATGCTCATAGTGATTGGGTAAGTGCGATCGCATTTAGCCCAGATGGTCAAACTCTCGCTACAGGTGGTTTTGATAAGAGAGTTTATCTTTGGCGTAGCATGTAATAGAACATAGCAGTAATTATACAAAAATAAACTAATTTTTAATCACATTAGATATTCAAATATACTTATTTCCTAATGCTGGGGAGATAAGTCTTTTTTTGTCCAAGAATAAATATTTTAGGTGCATTACATGCCATAACTTGCTTCTGCGAATTAAAATTTTGCAATTTTAAAATAAAGATGAACAAAAATAACCTAAAGTGGAAGCTATTATTTCTTAAAACTGAAATTTACAGTTCTAATTAAGGTAATTTCAACTACTACTTTTAACTGGAAATAAGCCCTATACAGATATTAAATTCAAATTAGGGTTGGTTGGAAATTTAAGTTAGAAATTAAACTTAAAATTTTAACTAGCTTCTAATACTAAGGAATTTATGGGAAATCAGGAGTCTATCATGCCACACAGATTAGCAATCCGCGCTCAAAAACATCACTTGGTTAATAATGGTCAAATCTCTACTAGCAATTTAGAATTTGAAGAAATTAGTAATGAAGTCAGTGAAACAATCTCAGGAGGAATTGGCTTTTATTCACGACGCTTTCCTCAACTATCACAGATGTTTGATAAGATTAAAAAAATCGGAGATGATAAAGCTGACGATGATAATACAGTCGTTAAAAATTACGAATCTCCAGATGGATTGGTAAAAACAACCGAGATAGTTCAGACGAATAAATACGCAGATTATCAGGTGTTCTAAAAAGCCAACTTCTTTTATTAGTTTTCAATGTAGAATTGGTTTTCTAGTCGTAGATTTCAGAAATTTAATTATCATTAATTAAAAACTGAAAAAGAAGGGCATGATATTAATTAGGTTTTAATTAATATTATGCCCCTACGAATATTTATTATTTACTTGTAGTTGACTTTTTACAGCAAATACAGTAGACCAAAAAGAATAATCCAAACAACGTCAACAAAGTGCCAATATAATTCAGCCGCTTCGATGCCAAAATGATGTTCGTCGCTGTAATGATTAGAAGTACGCGATCGCCACAAAACTGCTAAAATCGCCAACACTCCAATCGTGACGTGCAAACCGTGAAATCCTGTCAACACGTAGAATGCACTAGCAAATATATTAGTGGTTAAACCAAATTCAAGGTGTGTATACTCATAAACCTGACCACATAGGAATAAAATTCCCATTGCTGCTGTAATTGCAAACCAAAATTGCATTCCCTGCACATTATTCTTTTTGATTGCCGTGTCAGCATTGTGAATGACAAAACTGCTGGAAATCAAGATAACAGTATTAACTCCAGGTAATAACAATTCTAATTCTGGAGTACCTTCAGGGGGAAAAACAGGTAAGGTTGCCCGGAATACTAAAAAAGCACCGAACAAACCCATAAAAATCATCCCTTCCGCAACCAAAAATAAAACCAACCCAAACATCCTATGATCGGGATGCTCTTCATGATGTGCGGTTTCGGCAACGTGATGATGGTTGAGTTCAGTTTTTGCTGAGTCTATTGTTGGACTTTGCATGAAGCTACATTAGATAAATTGAAGATTTGCAATTTTCAGATTTTGTAAAGGATTTGAGATTTTATAGTCAATCTCAAATCAGTAAAAAATAGGAATTCCATCAAAGACAAAACCTGAATGATGGAGATTGGGCAATGCGATCGCAACTTAAGCTTAATCTCAAAAAGCATATCGCATTAACTACCCAAGGATATCGACAAAAAATTAACCTACAGGAGTCAATGTTGGTTCTGGTTGAGACGGTGGCGGGGCTTCAGTGGTATTATGTACCCCATATTCGTATGGACCAGTCACCAATACTGGTAAAGGATCGAAATTCTCAATCGCAGGAGGTGAAGTTGTCATCCACTCCAGCGTTAAAGCTTTCCAGGGATTATCACCAGCTTTTTCACCATAAAACCAACTCCAAACCATATTGATGATAAATGGGAAGGTGGAAACAGCAAGAATGTAAGAACCGTAAGTACAAATTTCATTGATCAGTGTAAATTTGGGGTCATACTGAGCAATACGTCGGTTCATCCCCATCAAACCGAGCTTATGCATCGGTAAGAAGGTCATATTCAAACCCACAACCGTGAGTATGCAATGAACCCGACCCCAAAATTCGTTGTACATCCTTCCCGTCATCTTCGGGAACCAGTGGTAAATGGCGGCAAAAATACCGAGAACGCTACCACCAAACAATACATAATGCAGGTGAGCAACAACAAAATAAGTATCGTGAACGTGGATATCAAATGGTACAGCCGCCAACATGACACCACTGATACCACCAATCACAAATGTTCCCAAAAAACTGACAGCAAAAAGCATCGGACTATTGAGGCTAATCTTTCCACCCCACATAGTTGCCAGCCATCCGAAAATTTTAATCCCAGTAGGCACGGCAATAATCATGGTGGTAATCATGAAAAACATCCGTAACCAGCCAGGAATACCACTGGTAAACATGTGGTGTGCCCAGACAATCAGTCCGAGAAAGCTAATCGCCAAAGAAGAATATGCGATCGCTTTATAACCAAAAATTGGTTTGCGGGAATGAATCGGTAATATTTCCGAAATACAACCAAAAAACGGCAGAATCATAATATAAACCGCCGGATGAGAGTAAAACCAAAACATATGCTGGTAAACTACCGGATCGCCACCACCAGAAGGGTTAAAAAATGTCGTTCCAGCAATCAAATCAAACGACAGCAAAATCAAACCTGCTGCCAATAC
>JAAUPE010000014.1 GCA_012034595.1 Calothrix sp. CSU_2_0
AAGTCCCAATCCCCAATCCCCAATCCCATCCCCAATTTCTAAACGTTCCTCTTACCCATGATGCGGAAGAAGATTTTTCACCTTCAATCCAAACAAACATTAAGGCACTAAAGCCGATACAAATCCATAATTGGGTGCTGTCGAGTTCGTGGGTTCCAAAAAATGCTCGTAAAGGTGGGACATAAATTAGCATTAATTGCAAAGCTGAGGTGACGACAACAGCCCCCAATACATAAGGATTGGATAATGGATTCATTTCGATAATTAAGCGGTTATTGGAACGAATTGCGATCGCATGTCCCATTTGCGCTAAACACAAAGTCGTAAATACCATTGTTTTCCAAGAATCGGGTTGGGGATATCCCGGTTGATGGGTGTAGTTATATGCCCATGCCATCATCGCGATCGTAATAATTGCAAATACAATCCCAATCCGAATCATGTAGGAACCCAAACCGCGAGCAAATATACTTTCACGGGGACTAAATGGGGGACGTTTCATCACGTCGGGTTCGGGTGGTTCCACGGCTAATGCTAAAGCTGGTAAACCGTCTGTAACCAGGTTCATCCATAAAATTTGTAATGGACTCAAGGGAACCCCACCCAAACCTAGTAATGGTGCTGCTGCTACCGTCAGAACTTCACCAATATTACTACCGAGAATATACTTAATAAATCGGCGAATATTAGTATAAACTACCCGACCTTCCTTGGTCGCTGCCACAATCGTCGCAAAATTATCGTCGAGCAAAATCATGTCGCTGGCTTCTTTGCTGACATCGGTTCCCGTAATCCCCATCGCAATCCCAATATCAGCTTGTTTCAACGCGGGAGCATCGTTGACACCATCCCCCGTCATCGCCACAAACCGACCACGACGTTGCAAAGCTTGGACGATGCGTAATTTATGTTCCGGGGCAACCCTGGCATAAATACTCACCAAATCAACCTGCTGCTCAAGTTCTTGGTCGCTCATTTTCTGTAATTCCTGACCGATGAGAACGCGGTCATTGTCACCTTGAGCAATGCCTAAATCTTTGGCGATCGCACGGGCAGTTAATTGGTGGTCTCCTGTAATCATCACGGGACGAATTCCCGCATCGCGACATTCTTGGACGGCAGATCGAACTTCCGGACGGGGTGCGTCGAGCATTCCTACCAAACCCAACCAAACTAATTCCTGCTCGGATACTTCATCGCTACCTTCGGGGGGAACTTCGGTGAGTGGTTTGTAAGCAAATCCCAAAACCCGCAAACCATTACTCGCCATGTTGTCGTTTTCGGCGAGAACCACCTTGCGGATATCGTCAGTTAAATTGATAAATTGCTTGCCATTATCGATAAATTGACAACGAGCTAACACCAATTCGGGCGAACCCTTGGTAAACATCAGA
This sequence comes from Calothrix sp. CSU_2_0, assembly GCA_012034595.1. Taxonomy (GTDB): domain Bacteria; phylum Cyanobacteriota; class Cyanobacteriia; order Cyanobacteriales; family Nostocaceae; genus Brunnivagina. Next base: position 1,395 of record JAAUPE010000014.1, read on the forward strand.
TATCGCTCATCTTTGACGCGATTTTTGAGCATTGGGTCGAGATTTCCCACCAATGAACCCGTATCAACTGGCTCCATTTTGGCAATAATACTCATCCGTTTGCGTTCCGATGAAAAAGGAAATTCCCGAACACGGGGTAATTTACTGTCCCACTGGTCTTTTTCAATCCCACCCTTGGCAGCTAATGTTACTAAAGCACCTTCCGTAGGGTCGCCTAAAATTGTCCACTGTCCATCTTTGTGTTGTAGCAACGAGTCATTACATGTAGCGCAAGCGACCAACAAAGCGGAGACTGCGGGATGGTCTTCCAAGGAAACTTGTCTGCCACCTAACTTAAATTCCCCTTGGGGTACATAGCCTTCCCCCGTCACTTGGAAAGCTTGGTGATTGGTAAATACCTTTTGCACCACCATTTTGTTTTGGGTTAAAGTTCCAGTTTTATCCGAACAAATTGTCGTTACCGAACCCAATGTTTCCACCGCAGGTAGTTTGCGAATGAGGGCATTACGTCTAACCATACGCTGGGTTCCTAAAGCCAACGTTACAGTAATTACAGCAGGTAAACCTTCAGGTACAACTGCTACAGCCATCGACAGGGAAACTTCAACAAGTTCCCGAAATCGCTCCAAAAGTAGATTTCCAGTTATGCCAGTGGCAAAAGCGTGAATCATCCCACCGATAATGACGATCGCGACCAAAATTAGCGAACCTGTAACTAGAACATTACCGAGTTGGGTCATTCGCTGCTGGAGGGGAGTCGGTTCGCTTTGCACCGATTGCAGCATTTCGGCGATTCTTCCCAGTTCGGTTGTCATTCCCGTATTGGTGACGAGAACCTTAGCACGTCCCTGGAGAACCTCAGTACCTTGGAAAACCAAATTAATGCGATCGCCCAAAGCCGAATCTTCAGGTAAAGTCAACTCAGCTTGCTTATTTACAGCCTCAGCTTCCCCCGTGAGGGCAGACTCACGAATTTGCAGGTTTGATTGTTCGATAATCCGTCCATCTGCGGATACCTGTACCCCCGCTTCCAGGAGCATGATATCCCCAGGCACTAAATCCTTGCCTGCGATTTCTACCTGCGTGCCGTTGCGAATGACTCGAACATTGGGGGAAGATAGTTTCTTCAGAGCTGCTAAGGCTTGTTCGGCACGGCTTTCTTGAACGTAACCCAAAATCCCATTCAAAATCACGATCGCTAAAATTGCGATCGTGTCCTTAAATGGGAATTCACCCGCAGCCAGTTTTTTCTGAAAATCGAGTAAATCGAGAAACCCAGAAATTAGGGCAACTGCAATCAGCATCAACAACATAATGTTCTTGAACTGATCCACCAAAATTTCCCAAGAACTGCGACCACCGGATTCTTCTAGTTCGTTCGGTCCATATTTCTGTAACCGTTGTTGAACTTCTTCTTTAGTTAAACCCGTGTCTGCGCTAGTCGATAGCTGTTGCAATGCTAAATTGGGTTCTAAACTATGCCACACGGCGTTATCAGGCAGAGAATGAGCAGACATCGTATAAGTCACAAGGATTTAGTTACAAGTTTCAATCATAATTTAGTCAGGGCTGGAAAACCATCAACTAAAGTTACACTGGGATGGTCATAGATAAGTATCTATGTATAAGTGCTATTTGGGAGCTATTGCTGACATTTACTAGTTTCGGATTCTCAAATACTTAAGTAATATGGGCAAGCAATAGTAAAATGTAGCACTTAAAGGGTGAGATGATAGGCTACCAAGTCTGAAAAAAGTATGTCAGGACATTACTTAATTGATTTCAGACTAATTCAACCTGTGAGTAAATAAGTTTATTATGAGTTTTGCACTATTGGGTTTGACTGCTAACAAAATGTTTGGGCAAAAGATAATTCGACCATTATCTGCAAGCGCGATTTATGGAATTACCTTCATTAAGGATACACTCATCGCGATTGACCAAAGAAAGGGATTTCTACTAGAAATAGACCCACTATCAAACAATACTAAAATTTTAAATCCGCACCAAGTACAAGAGTTTACAGATGTGACTGGTATTTCCCTCTGGGAAGATAAACTGTGGGTGACAAGAAAAAATAGTGTTTATTCATGCAATCTTAATTCATTAGCTTTAGAGCATTTTATTACTTTGCCATACCCCGCAGATGGGATTGCAGTTTGGGGGTCAACAGTTTATGTCAGTTGTCAAAAGCTAGGTGGAATCCTCATTTTTGATAGTAATTCCCGCAAACAGATTACCCAATTTTATGCTCCTGGGGTGGGAGTCGAAAATTTAGCCGTGAGCGAAGAAACACTTTGGGTTTGCGATCGCACCGAACAAAGTGTTTATGCCATCGATCGTGCTACTGGAGAAATTCAATTTAGCGTTCTCACCCCATTTGAATCACCAACGGGTATTGCTATCCATAGCGACTCAGAAAGCAGCGAAAAAACTCTTTACATCGCTTATGCATCGGAAGAAGTCTATATTCGCGACAATCCCAATGCTGACCCCAGTCAAGAAATAGCATACCGCGATAAAACCTTTATCCATCCCCTCAATTACTATTACGACCCTCAAAAACGTTTTGCCCTTTCCAACGGCTACCGGATTGAAATGTCCTATGTTGAGGAAATAGCCCCCCTTGAAGAAGTTCATATCACCGATTTAGAATGGCACATAGCCCTTCCCAGCGACACCGACCGTCAAAAAGTCGTCAGCGTCGAATCTATCGGTTTACCCTTCAGCGAACAAATTACCGACGGACAGCGAGTTGCGGTCTTTAAATTCGATACCCTCACCCCCGGAGAACGCCATATATTCGGCTGGAAAGCAATTCTCGAAGTGCGTGGCATCAAATACCGCATCACACCCCGCGAAGTCGAAAATATCCCCGAACTAACTGAAGAATTCCAAACCCGTTACCTGCTGGATAATGACGAATTATCTATGGACAAGGGTATAGTTATCCGTGCTGCACGGGATGCAGTCGGTAGCGAAACAAACCTACTACGGAAAATGTACAATATCCGTAATTACGTTTATGACCAGCTTTCCTATGGCATCAAACCGTACATTGATACACCCGATACCGTACTCGAACGTGGAGTTGGTTCTTGTGGTGAGTATGTGGGTGTATTACTAGCATTATGCCGCTTGAATGGCATTGCTTGTCGCACCGTGGGACGTTACAAATGCCCAAATGCAGCCGAACACCAAAACGTACCCCTAGAACCAGAATTTAACCATGTTTGGTTAGAATTTTACATCCCTGGGTTTGGCTGGTTACCAATGGAATCGAATCCCGATGATTTAGGTTACGAAAGCGCTCACCCAACCCGCTTTTTCATGGGTTTGTGCTGGTATCATGTCGAAATCGGTAAAGGCATTTCCTTTGAAAGCATGATGAGCAAAGGTGTCAGACTCAAAAAAGAAGACATTGCGATCGGGGATTTAGCCATAAACCATATTCGCTTCACAATTCTTGACGAATTACCACCACTTTAGAATTTCCCACCAATATATCGGGAGATTAAGGGGGTAAATCCATGAGAACAGCAAAATATCCTACTTCCATCCACTTTTATTAACAATTTATCTTTTGATACTAAAGCTTAACTTCTACTTGATTAAATGTGTAAGGGTTATAGCTTAACGTGTGAAATGTGATAGTTATTGATGGCTTAATCAAAGCAACTCTCTACCGAGCGAGGATATCAAAGGTGAGATGTTGCGGTTTTATGTGGGTAATTAACCAAAATGATATTAAACCATATCTACTTTGAAAACTGTAGTTTTGCAAGTTGGGTGCAGCGTATAGCGAAACCCAACATAGTATATCTATAGTTTTCAATGTGGACGGGGTTCAGTTAAATTTAGTAACCAATCTTGATGAAAATTTCCTATATACTCTCTCAATACTCAATTTATTTAAAAAGCAAAAAATAATTCCCAAAATAAAGATAAATAACGTGATTCTCGATGAAATCATTAACTTAAATACGGTGAAAGCAAAGTGAGTAATTTGATAAATCCTTATTATCCAAATATTCTTCCCGAAGAACAGAAGATATATCAACATTTGCTTCATTTAGTACAAGTCGAATCTCCTAATGAAATGATTGGGCGTTTTCGCTCTCTATTTATCGAAGGAATCAACTATCCTGAGTCTGATGTTATCGCAATTCTCGACCAAATTACAGCATCACCAAAAGCCGAACAGGAATTTCAGTTTTTTCTCAATCGTTGTTGCCATATTTTGATTAATCGATGGCACATGCAACCCCAACTACATAATGCAATCCCGGAACTAATAGAACTTTTTCAATCTCCACCTTCTCGACATAAAATTACTAGTTTTCGCGAAAAAGCTATTCGTCGCTTACACGAGCTAATTAAACAATTTATCCAAAGTGAACAATATACGATACTACGGAGATTAACGCAGGTAATCGCGCAGCCAGATTCACAAAGACACGAACAGAAACAGTTAATCACATTGATGCGTCGCTACCCATATTTGTACGAACATTGCTTATTAACAGAAAATTCGACTTTTGAGCATCAATGGACTATCAAAAAATTAAATCGGAAGTTCAGAAGAAATTTGAACTTGATTTATCGCGGTATGTAACTTACCAAGTAAGATGCCATCAAATAAATCAAATTGATTCTGTTGTTGAAAAAAATCGAATAATTCAACCTGTTACGAACCCTACTTTACTAACTGAAACAAAGCTAAATGCTAGCATCCAACAATTTATTGGCAAAGTTGAAGGAGACTATTCTTATCAAGAATACGCACAGCTATTTTTAAATTACAGTACTCAAGCTTCTTGTTTTGCTGCATTCAAAGATGATTTGTATGAATACTTGATTTCAGGTATTGATTTCGACTATGGAAAGCGACAATTTCATCAACGTTTGTACAAACAACTGCAAAATACCTTAGCAGATGCAGATGAATATAAACTTGATGATTTTTTATTAGTCAGAACTTGCAGTCAACTACTTAACTTTTTAGTCGTGGAAAGTCAGATTTCACCACAGCATTTTACGTTTATTGATTTAATCGCTAATCAAGGTACGTTAGTGACTACAGGTTTGCTACTCAAGATTATACTAATTTGTCACAAGATTAAACCATATTTAACAAAGAGATTGGCAATTTTGTTTAATCATTATGAGTCAGTAACAACAAGCGGAATTCTTTGGTTAGTGGAAACTCTGGAACAGTTGAATGTTGCTTATAGTATTCATTTTGGGAATACCGACTTGTCTTACTTTAAACAGATTGTTTAGTAACTCCTCAGCTAGAGACTTATAATGTCACACAACAACAAAGATTATCTGTTACATATAAGTCTCTTCATTTTAACTTTGATTTACAATCTCTTCTAACTTTTCGATCAATGCTTTTGCTAAGTCAAATAAATCAATTCGATTATTCTGAAGATGAATATTCTCAATACTAATATCTTGGTTATTTTCCCGATCGCTAAAAAGAGCAATTAGCATATCTTTAACTGCAAAAAGCTTTTCTGCTTCTGTTGCTGCGAGAGATTTCTCCAACTCAACGGCAATTTCTGAAAGCAATATTGATTTATTTATATTTTCTAGGTTAACTCTTTCTATCTTATCTCTAAGTCTTATAGCTATTAAATCATCACTTTCTAAAAACCTTAAAATAGATTCTAAAACAGTTTCTTCCTGGTTTATATCCCAATCTTCCAACCATTTACCATCAACATCTTCATAATATAAATAAGCGGCATCAAGTCCATGCTTAATAATATCATCTTGTAATTTTTGAGCCGCTTCTACAGCATGTAAAAAATTTTCTACTCGTTGTTGGCGATCGCTTGTTTCTTCTAACATAATGCCTTTTCTTTTTAGCTAGTATTCTAAATAGTATTACTATCCAATCCAGTACTGAAAAAGACCAACAATTGGGCTATTTAATTTTTAGATATTTAATTAAGTTTATACATTAAATTTTAAATAAACACCGAGATGAAGGCGATCGCTATTATGAAGCGAAATATTGACTATCCGATTTACAAAGTCATCTACATTCGGATTGTAGCTTAAAAATAATCCTCGTTCTACCCCCCAAAACTGTAAACTCACTTTCCAATCATCTAGCTTTTGCTGAGAATATTCATCCGCAAGGCTAGTAAATTGAATACATAGAGGTTTCTCTTGTCTATTGCTAATAATTATATCGGTTGCCATTGATAAGTCTGCTATGTAGCGTTGCACAATACTACCATTTTGCTTGTTAATACTGTTAGAAATAGATTGGATTAAATTGTTATCTTGGTGACAGAATTTTCCAGCCATAAGTTTTTGTTTCCAAATGTAAAATTTGGGATCATATTCGCTTAACCATCTGGGAAATAAATCACTGTACCAATATCTAAGAGTTGGGTTTAATGCATTAATTGCATCTTGTTGTTCGTCTTTTGACACTAAAGCTTGAAATTTGAGCCAAGCATCTGCATCTAAAATTATTTGTAATAAAAATAAACTTAGCAAAGGCTTTGCAGTTAGGGAACCTGGTTTGACATTCTTTACCCAACGATTTATTTCCTCCAGTCTTTTCGCTAAGTTGGGTTCAATGATAGATGCTTCTCGAACAAGTGACTGAAGTTTCTCTTTTATTTCTTGTGCCTGCAAAATTACTTTACCTCAGAGAATTCGCTCCTCTTGAGGATTTTATCTGGAAACGGTGTTGAAGAAGTCAGTTGTCAGTTGTCAGTTGTCAGTAATCAGCTATCAGTTGTCAGCTATCAGGATTTATTCTGCCTCCTGACTCCTGACTCCTGACTCCTGACTCCTGACTCCTACCTCCTGACTCCTGACTCCTGTCTCCTGCTTCCTTCTTTACCCTTCCAGTTCGGCTTTTTCGTCAGATTTTTCTGGTTTAAGTAGTGGGAATGCGATCGCATCACGAATACTGGCACAATCGCACAGTAACATGACCAATCTGTCAATCCCAATACCCAATCCACCCGTCGGTGGCATCCCATATTCTAAAGCAGTCAAGAAATCCTCATCAACACCTTGCGCTTCCAAATCACCCGCAGCTTTACGTGCAGCTTGTGCTTCCAAACGCTGACGTTGATCGATTGGATCGGTTAACTCGGAAAAACTATTAGCCGTTTCCCTACCAACCATAAATAATTCAAACCGTTCCACCAATCCCAGTTTGTCGCGATGGGGTTTTGCTAAAGGTGAATTTTCCACTGGATAATCAATTACAAATGTCGGTTGAATTAAGGTTGTTTCTACTTTCTCTTCAAAAGCCAAAACCAACAATTGCCCAATACTTGTACACTTATCAACACCAGGAATAGCCGCATTTATACATGCAGATTTAGCCTCATCCACAGAACTAAATGCAGCGAAATCTAAGTCAGTAGATTCCTTCACCAAATCATGCATTGTCACCCGTCGCCAAGGTGGTGTTAAATTTATACTTTCCCCTTGGTAAGTAATTTCCAATGTCCCAATAATATCTTTCGCAACGGTGGTAATAATACCCTCCGTTAAATCCATCATGTCATGATAATCAGCGTATGCTTGATAAATCTCAATCGACGTAAATTCTGGGTTGTGACGAGTCGAAATTCCCTCATTTCGGAAAATTCGTCCCATTTCAAATACTTTCTCAAACCCACCCACAATCAAGCGCTTCAAGTGCAATTCTGTCGCAATACGTAAATATAATTGAATGTCTAACGTATTGTGATAGGTAATAAATGGACGCGCATCTGCACCACCTGCTTCGGATTGTAATACAGGTGTTTCAATCTCCAAAAAATCCCGTTCTTCTAAATAACGTCTAATCCCTGCCGTAATTTGGGCACGACGACGAAACGTTTGCCGTACTTCCGGATTAACAATTAAATCTACATAACGCTGACGGTAGCGTTTTGCTACATCAGTCAACCCATGCCATTTATCAGGCAATGGTAAAAGGGATTTGGTAAGAATAGAAAATTGTCTGACAAAAACAGATAATTCACCTTTTTGAGTTCGTTTAATAGTACCTTTTACACCGATAATATCGCCGACATCAACAAGTTTTTCAATTGTTTTAAAGGCATTTTCAATTGTACCCGTCATGCCTTCTTCTATGGCTTGTTTTTCTATATAAAGCTGAATTTTGCCAGTTTCGTCTTCCAGGGTACAAAACGCTAGTTTACCCATAAACCTTCTTGCCATTACTCGTCCAGCAACAGCAACTTGAAAATCAACTTCTTCACCACTGGGTAAGTCTACAAAATTTTCCTGTAATTGTGCGGTGTGATGGGTAGATTCCCAGTGGTAAGCGTAGGGATTTATCCCTAATTGTCTAAATTGTTCTGCTTTCTCTAGCCTCGTGGCACGGATATCGTCCGACATGGTTTTAATTAACTTAAGTTAGGGCAAAGATTAGGCGATTTCCATTAACAAGTCTACCGTCACCGTTGGTTTCGACTTCGCTCAACCAACTAAGGATCGAGAGTTGAGCAAAGCCGAAAACTCGTCAACCTGGGTATATTCTTTGCCAGAAATCACCTTAATTATAGTGGGAGTTAGGTAGACAGCCAGTGGATTGTTTGCATAGCTTGCCTATTTTGCTTTTCATCCCCCTTTTATAAGAAACGGCATTCTGGCAATTTTTAACTACTACTTTTTGGTGTACAGGCTTTCAATTATTAAAATTAACCCCTTTAGGTCTATATTCTTACTTTAAAATCCTTTACAATTAGCAATATCTCTAATTAATTTTTCTTCCGTATAACCACTAGTGACAGCATTGCGTTTTGCAAGCTAGAAATTAGGGGAAATGAGTGCGTAAGTGTTTCTTTTGTTCTTGCTTTTTCTCGGAAAATATTTAGGTTCGGCTAGAGCCATCTCTCAAAAATGAAGGTAATTACTAAAATGTAATAAGTATTAATACTACTAATTATCCAACTATTTACACCATTTTTGATTAGAAAACTGTATTAAGACTAACAGTCTACCGTGAGGAAGTGTGAAAAGTTAATAAAGGGAGGTTGTTGATTGTTAGTTCCTTGGTGTTAGTGGTTGATGTGGTTAATTTTGACTTTTTGGTATTTTTACTAACACTTAACCAGTGAATGGTAATTACCAATCGTTAACAAGAATGCATTTTAATCATTAATATTTTATTAATTTATCTTTACTTTACCGCCTGAAACTTGACAATAAAGTGAGATGGCTGTGAATCAGTGGTTCCGGAGTCGGTTTCCGTCCCGGCAAACTGATGAACCCGAAGGGTGAGATAAAGATTAAGGAAAAACAATTTTCGTCTTAAATTTTTAACTTTTGTAACTGCCACCTGACTTGAAAAAGCTAGGAAGTTGAAAATACAGAAGCTTTAAATGAGAAAATCCTCTCATTAAATTTCGATACTAGGCTGTCGTGTGTTTTTACTGAGGGAATCCAGCCTGAGTAGAATGTGAGATATTTGAGGCATCAAGCCCTGTCTGCTTATCGCAGCTTAGTTTTCAGCGTCTCTAGGAATAGATGTTTTGAAGCCTCTTGTTCCTGAAGATGTTGATAAATTTTGACTGACTGTTTAAAAAATTGTAATCTGATGTATTTCTAAGGGACTATGTTTTTACCATCACGTATATCAAATTCAACTTCCGCTTCCCCTACAAGCGTTGCAAAAATTATCGGTGATTATCAAGTTTCTTTAACGGAAATTTCCGACAAGAATGTATTGTTGAACCCGTCTGTACAGCAATATTGTGACTATACATCTGCTTTGAAATTAGTTAATATTCCCGCTAGCTCGGTAAATATAAAAACTACATTTGCCAAGCCAGAAATTTGGGAATGCGTCCATACATTCACCAGAAATTCGCAAGCAGTGGCATTTAGTCCAGATGGAAAAATACTGGCGACTGGCAGTACATTTATTAAACTAGTTAATTTAGAAACTGGGTTACTCATTCGTACCCTCAAACGCGATTCTGGTATTTTAAAAACACTTGCTTTTAGTCCCGATGGTAAAACACTTATCAGTAGTGGATTGAGTCAGCGAATTGAAATGTGGGATGTATTAACTGGTAAGCTCGTGAGTGAATTTGTCACCCATGCGTATGCAGTCAATGCTCTAGCTTTTGGAAAAGATGGTAAAAACTTCGTCAGTGGCGATCGCGGCAAAACAATTCAATTTTGGAATGCTGACGATACGCAAGCAACTGCAACTTTTGTCCAGCATCACGACTGGGTAAATAGTCTGGCTATTAGTCCGAATGGTGCGATCGTTGCTAGCGGTAGCTACGACGAAACCATCAAACTCTGGAACATGCACACAAAGACTCAAATTGCCACAATAAATGCCCATTCTCCGGTGTTTTCTGTCGCATTTAGCCTAGATGAGAAACTATTTATTTGTGGTTGTGCTGACGGTAAAATTAAGTTGTGGAATTGGCAAACCGCAGAATTCTTGGGTGTAATAGTCGGTCATGCGGACGAAGTAAACTCTGTTGCTGTGAATCGCGAAGGTACAATTATTGCTAGTGCTAGCGCAGACAAGACAGTTAGACTCTGGAATTCTCAAACCGGAGAAGAAATTGCTACTCTGGCTGGACATATCTCCAACGTTAAATATCTAACATTTAGCCCCGATGGTAATATGCTTGCAAGTGCAAGTGCAGAGGGTAATGTGAAAGTTTGGCGACGTGGATAATAAACCAATGTTTTCATGAAGAGAAAAATTTTTAGGGTGTAATAATATATTGCACCCTTAATTTTGATTTAATTTTTGGTGTTGCTGAGTTATTTACTGGCATCATGCTAAAGTTGAAACAAGAATCAAAGTAAGGTGTTTAAGTTAAAGTTTTTAAATTAAAGTTTTTAAATTAAGGTTTTTAAACTATGGTTGCACCTCTAGAAACTCAAAATCAGCCAGAGGTAATCTACCCCGAAAGTGACGGTAAACCGATGGCAGATAATACCAAGCAGTTTGAGTTAATTGTACTTATTAAAAAAAACTTGGACTTACTGTTTATTGATAACCCCAATATATTTGTTGCGGGTGATTTGCTGTGGTATCCAGTCAAAGGTAAACCAAACATAGTCACAGCACCAGATGTGATGGTAGTTTTCGACAGACCAAAAGGAGATAGAGGTTCATATCTACAATGGAAAGAAGATAATATTCCCCCACAAATCGTCTTTGAGATTCTTTCACCGAGTAATTCTAAAGTCGAAATGGATAAAAAATTACTCTTTTACGATCGCCACGGTATCGAAGAGTATTATTTGTATGACCCAGAAAAAAACGAACTCAGTGGTTGGCTGCGGCAAGAAGGGTATTTAGAAACAATTGACCCAATTTTAGGCTGGATCAGTCCAAAATTAGGTGTTAAATTTGACTTGTCATCAACGGAATTAGAATTATATCGTCCAGATGGGGAACGATTTTTGAGTTACACCGAAATTGCTCAAAAAGCCCAACAAGCTCAACAACAAGCTCAACAAGCTCAACAAGAAAAAGAGCAAGCTTTACAGCAATTAGAGCAAGAACGCTTACTGCGCGATCGCATGGCTGAAAAATTAAGAACTATGGGTATTAATCCTTTTGAGTTATAACCGCGATGTCAGAGCTTGCATTTTTAAATCGTATAAATCGACAATTGTTTTGACTAATTCGCTTTTTTCACCTGTCAATTTTAATTTATCAATAGCTTGATTTAAATTATCTCCCCCAAGTACAAGTTTCATGAGTTTCCGATGTTGAGACTCATCCAAAATTTTGCCAATTTCGCGGTTACGTCCTTGATTTACCGCTTGGATCATCTGACGTTGACGTGGAGTTAACTCGATTATTTCAGTGTTTTTGGTGATGTCTGTTTGCGATTGGGCTGGTAGCGCATTGACAAAACTTGGTGTTACAAAAAGACTTGCAACAATCAACAACAGCAAGAATAGACGCTTGACCAAGTAATTAACCATACTCCCAGATTCCCACGATAAGGTTACATACAATAAATTACCAGGGAATGGGGAGTAGGGACTATGAGTTCACCATACAAATTTATGATAGTAAACATGTATGGTCAGGGCAAACATATACATATATGGTCAGGGCAAAGGTATATGGTCAGGGCAAACATATATGGTCAGGGCAAACATATATGGTCAGGGCAAACATATATGGTCAGGGTAAACATATATGGTCAGGGTAAACATATATGGTCAGGGCAAACAACCGTTTGCCCCTACGGTAATCAATAAATATCAAAATCAACACGTCTGTCCAATGCCCAATTCTGATATTTTAAACAGGTTTCATTGGTAAGGAATGCCGATATAAAATACCTTTGATTTTTAACTCACTCAATTCTAGAACCGCTTGAATTGTATCCCACTGATCGCGCTCTAAATCCAAAGCCTCGATTGAGTTTTCGAGACTTTGCCCAGAACGGAGGAAATGTTTGAGTTGCTTGCGTTGGGATTTGTTAAGGATTTGAATTAATTCACGGTTGCGTCGTTGTCGTACTGCTTGCAGTTCTTGCCGTTCCTGGGGAGTTAGTTTTTCTTCTGTAAATGTGGTCTGGGAAACCGCAATTATTGCTGTTGGGGTTGCATTGCTGGTGTTTAATTGGTTAGAACTTAACTCGTTAATACTTAACTTTGCCGGAACAGCGATCGCATTGTTTGGAATTACAAATGTGGCGATCGCGAAAGTAGTGAAAAAAATTGCGATACTCCTTTGGAGTCGCTTTGCGATGCACCAAAAGGCGATCGTAATTCTAACCAGCGATTTCTTGAAGTTAACAGCCATATCTAGTTATTCCTACAAGTCAAGAAGTCGTGAGTAGTCTGTAAGGGAAGAAATTAGAAAAGCCTTTCTCCCTTCCCTATCTGGTTTTGAGTTCTAGGATAGTCATTTTAGTTGCTTCAATAATGTCTTCCTTATGACTGACCTCAGAAATTGATAATTAAATAAAATATATAGTTGCCATTGAAATTAAATTATTTTATATTTCGTGACTGACAGCTATTATCAAAAGCATCAACTACGGGTGAAAGTCATGAGCGAACAACTTCTAGACAAAGATGTAATTTCTACTATCGGCAACGATACCGCAATTGATTTAGAAGCTGCATTTAGCGAATCCCAAGTGCAAAATATCTTAGATCAGCTTGACCAAGAATTAGTCGGGTTGCAGTCAGTCAAGAACAAAATCAAGGAAATGGCTGCTTTATTGTTAGTCGATCGCGTGCGGAAAAGTTTGGGTTTAACTGCTGGTGCTGTAACTTTACACATGACTTTCCTTGGCAATCCTGGTATGGGTAAAACTACAGTTGCGATGCGGATGGCAGAAATTTTGCATCGTTTGGGATATATCCGTCGGGAAAATGTAATACTTGTTACCCGTGATGATTTGGTTGGTCAGGGTATTGGACAAACTGCACCGAAAACGCGGGAGGTGTTGAATAATGCCATGGGTGGAGTATTGCTAATTGATGAAGCTTATACCTTATTTCGTCCCGACCATCCCGGTGATTTTGGCTTGGAAGCGATCGAAATTTTAATGCAGGTGATGGAAAATCAAAGGGACAATTTAGTAGTGATTCTCGCGGGTTACAAAGAGCAAATGGAGCATTTTTTCCATAGCAACCCCGGCATGAATTCGCGCATTGGATTGCACATTGAGTTTAATGATTACTCAGTAGATGATTTGATGATAATTGCGAATTCGATAACCACAGAGCAGAATTACAGCTTTAGTGTTGATGCGGAGAAGGCTTTTCGAGAGTATTTAATTAGACGTAGAGTTATGCCCCATTTTGCGAATGCGCGGAGTGTACGAAATGCCATCGATCGGGCAAGATTACGTCAAGCAAACCGATTATTGATGATGCGCGATCGCAAAGTGACTAAGCAGGATTTAATTACCATCGAAGCCCAGGATATTTTAGCAAGTCGCGTATTTAAGGAAGGTGTACCAGATTGCGAACCTGACAGTTAAATCAACGTTTCTGAATATTTTTTCGATGACGTATGTAGAGACGCGATATATCGCGTCTCTCTTTTATTAAAAGTGTTCCAAAAAATAAACAATCCAATTTTGTGGCGCGATCGCCTGTCTTTGTGTATTAATAACAGGCAAGATACTTACACCACAAAAACCTGTCTTTGTATTAATAACAGGCAAGATACTTACACCACAAAACCTGTCTTTGTATTAAATTAATAACAGGCAAGATGCCTGTACCACAACAAACTGTCTTTGTTTTATCATTTTCTTATTGAATGTTATTGGATGCGATCGCCCAATGCAGAATCAAGGCAAGCCTGAATTTCAACCAGAAAATGACTCCTCTGTTCCCTTGACTTCCGAACAACCACAAAGGCATAGTTTAGCTGAAATGTCAACAAATGTAGGGATGGTTTTGCAATTGGCAGATGGCAGCATTCAAGCTTGCAATCCCGAAGCTGAGGCATTATTGGGGTTGACATCGGAACAGATACATGGGAATACATCCCTTGATTGTCCTTGGCAAACTGTACATGCAGACGGCTCCCCCTTTCCCGGTGAAACCCATCCAGCGATGGTGGCTTTGCAGTCGGGAAAACCTTGTTTAAGTGTGGTCATGGGATTTTATCAGCCCAATGGCGAACTGATTTGGTTGAATATAAATTCCCACCCCTTATTCCAACCCAGTATATCGACCCCTTATGCCGTAGTCACAACATTTTCACGTGAAAGTGTCCACGGGGATTCTCCGCAAATCTTGCCACCGGGGAGAATCCCCGTGGCAAAGTTTGCCCGGTGGGGCATTTCACAGATTGTGGCACAAGAGGAAACAGAGGACTTTAGTAATTGCCTTGCAGCTGAAATAGAAATTCAAAGGCTCAATCAAGAACTGGAACGGCGAGTCAATGAAATGCAAACGATTCTTGATGCCGTACCTGTTGGGATTGCGATCGCCGAAGATGCAAACTGTCAAGTAATTCGTGCCAATGGCTTTGCTCAATCGATGTTGGCAGTGCCACCCGATGCAAATGTCTCTGCCACCGGAGAGCAAGCCGAAACCCTGCCATTTAGGCAACTGCGTGACGGTAAAGATATTCCAGGGGAAGAACTGCCGATGCAGGTTGCCACCGCTCAAGGTAGAGAAGTTCGAGATGCCCAGATTCAGGTAGTGCGCTCGGATGGAGTCACGTTTGATTGGTGGGTAAATGCAGTGCCGTTGTTCGATAAAGCTGGTGCTGTTCGCGGATGTGTAGCTGCTTTTATGGACATTAGCGAACTCAAACGAACTGAAGAATCTTTACGGTTGAGTGAAGAACGATTGCGAATTGCTCAACTCGCTGCCAACGCTGGAACCTGGGATTGGGATGTGGCAAGCAACAGCGTCTATTGGTCGCCAGAATACTATACTCTGTACGGAATTGACCCCGCAACGCTGTCAACTTATGAAAATTGGTTAGCAAGTATTGTTGAAGCCGATCGCGAATTTGTCGAGCTAACCATTCGTCAAGCATTAGAGCAGCAACAAACAAACCTCACCTTTGAGTTTCGGATTAACCATCCCCTAAAAGGGATGCGATGGTTTGATTCCCGCAGTGAAATATGTTACGACGCTTCGGGGCAACCCACGCGGATAATTGGCATCTCGATCGATATTAGCGATCGCAAACAAGCCGCAGATGATTTAGTCAAGGCTAACGGTGTTTTGCGAGCGGTGATTGATGGCACATCGGATGTAATTTATGTCAAAGATTTACAAGGACGTTATGTAATTGCCAATGCAACCGCAGCTAATTGGTTAGAAACGACCGTTGAATCGATGCTCGATCGCGATGATACAGCATTGTTTCCCCCCGATAAAGCCGAGCAAATTCAGCAAATGGATCGCCAAGTTATAGAAACAGGTAAATCCATTACTTTTGAAGAAGAAATTCCCAAACAAGGCATAGTGCGATCGCTGCTATCGGCAAAATATCCGTGGCGAGATGCGGAAGGTAATATTATCGGTGTAATTGGTATTTCGCGAGATATTAGCGATGTCTACAACGAGCTTCGCTTACGCAAACGAACAGAAGTCACCCTACAAGAACAAACAAAGTTACTCCAAATCATAGTTGAAAGCATCGGAGATGGTTTGATTCTGGCTAATACACAAGGGGAATTTTTACTTTTTAACCAAGCATCCGAACGGATTTTTGGTCAGCTAACCAATGAAAAACCCGCTCGTGAATGGTCAAGCACCTATGGACTATTTTTAAACGACCAACAAACCCTGTTTCCCAGTGAGGAACTTCCCCTATCCAGAGCAATTAGAGGCGAATATGTTAATGATGTGGAAGTATTTGTGCGTCGCGAACCCACATCAGTAGGGCGGTGGGTAAGTATAAGTGGTTACCCTGTAATTAATGAAAGTAACGAAATTACAGGTGGGGTAATTCTTTGTCGAGATATAACCGAGCGCAAACAAGCCGAAGAAGCACTCAAAGAAAGTGAAAGTAGATTTCGGCAGTTGACTAATTCCATGCCGCAAATTATCTGGACAACAGCAGCATCCGGGGAGTTGAATTATCTTAATGACCAGTGGCTGGAATATACAGGATTAACCCTTGGACAAACTAGCGATCGCACCATCACGAATCAGTATATTCATCCCGACGACGTAGAATCGAGCAATCAACACTGGGAAGCAGCGCTAGCATCGGCAACCATTTACGAGACAGAAATGCGGATAAAGGGAAGTCGGGATGGCAACTATCGCTGGTTTTTAGTGCGGGCTGTGCCGATTCGAGATGAGCAAGGTCAGGTGACACAATGGTTCGGCACTTCCACAGATATCGACGATCGCAAACGTATCGAAGAAGAACTACGGCAAAAAAATGCCATTTTAGATGTAATTAACCAGTCAGCACCAACGCCAATTTTTGTTAAAGATCGACAAGGACGGATTATTTATGCTAATCCAGCCACCTTGGAAGTACTGGGCAAAACAGAATCGGAGGTGATTGGTTTGTGCGATCGCGATTTATATTCATCCTCCGAACTCGGAGCCATAGTTACAGAAAACGATCGCCGCATTATGGAATCGGGACAAGTAGAAGTGGTGGAAGAAAGTCCCGATGGCATTCGCACATTTTTAGGCACAAAAGTACCCTACCGCAATCGAGATGGGGAAGTAATTGGCTTGATTGGCATATCCAACGATATTACCGATCGCGTTCAACTTGAGCGCGATCGCAATCTGATCTTACAGCAAGAACAAGCCGCCAGAGAAGCCGCCGAAAAAGCCAACCGCATCAAAGACGAATTTTTAGCAGTACTATCCCACGAATTGCGATCGCCCCTAAATCCCATTTTAGGCTGGTCAAAACTACTGCGAACTGGCAAACTAGATGCCACCAAAACCGCCGAAGCCCTAGCGACAATCGAGCGAAACGCCAAACTACAATCCCAATTAATCGAAGACTTACTCGACGTGTCCCGGATTCTCCAAGGCAAGCTCAGTTTAAATGTGATTCCGGTGACAATGCCCACAATAATTATGGCTGCCCTGGAAACAGTGCGATTAGCGGCAGAAGCCAAAAATATCCAAATTCAAACAGTCCTTACCCCTAACATTGGGCAAGTGTTAGGTGATACAAGTCGCTTACAGCAAATCCTCTGGAATCTCCTCTCGAACGCAATTAAATTTACCCCAATCGGGGGACGGGTTGAAGTGGAATTAACCCAAACTAATCACCACGTCCAAATTCAAGTCTCCGACACCGGAAAAGGTATTAAACCCGACTTTTTGCCCTATGTATTCGAGCATTTCCGCCAAGAAGACGGAGCCACAACCCGGAAATTTGGTGGATTAGGTTTAGGACTTGCGATCGTGCGGCAACTAGTCGAACTACATGGAGGTACGGTATTTGTCAATAGTCCTGGAGAAGGACAAGGAGCCACCTTTACCGTCCGCTTGCCACTGCTCACCCCAGTCACCGAATCTGCAAACAACACCAATAGTACTTTATCACCGCTTACCGTTGAATCATTATCCCTACTTGGGTTGAAAATTCTTGTCGTCGATGATGAGCCAGACTCGCGAAATTTTATTGCCTTCGTCCTCCAAGAAGAAGGTGCAGAAGTAATTGCCCTAGCATCGGCAATTGACGCACTTGAATGGCTCCAACAAAATCAACCCGATTTATTAATTAGTGACATTGGAATGCCCGAAATGGATGGTTACATGTTGATCGAGCAAATCCGCAACCAACTGCCATCTCAGTGTCGGGAATTAATTGCGATCGCGCTAACTGCCTATGCTGGAGAAGTCAACGAACGTCAAGTTTTGGCAGCAGGATATCAAAAGCACCTTGCTAAACCAGTAGAACCAAAAGACTTAGTTGCAGCAGTGAATAGCTTAATTATTCATCGCAATATTTAGGTATGATTGGTGCGATATCTCGACCGTATTCAGCTCGCAAAACTTTGCGATCGCGCAATCTTGGATGAAGTGACATGCTCCACACACTGAATGGAGTACCATTACAGTGTGGGCTTCTCAGTGACTCTTCTATGAAGACATTAACTGAGCTTTGAAGCCCTATGTCCTAGGGACTTTTTTTTATTGATTTCACTTTTTTTGTAGGCTGCATTTCTGCATTTAATTGAATTACACCTACTTTTCTAGTATACAAATATCCTGATAAAAACTCAACTATTATCTTTATCTGTTCCTGATGCAGCAGAAAATTAATAAAGATAATGTTTCTTTTTTATCTCGCATACCCTACGGGTAGACGCGCAAGCGGCTTCTGATAAGTAGCAAGCTACATGAGCAAAAATGCGGTGTAGCTTTGCTTCCCGCATTATTTGCATCCCACGCTACGCAGTGAGTGAGAGGTGGGGCTTCTGCTGTTTAGCTAAAATAAGATTAAAAAAATTACCTTAATTAAGAAAATATTATATGTACATCGACCTGCAACAAGAAGACGAGCAATTTATTCAAGCTCAAATTGCTAGTGGTAGATATAGTAATCCCGAACAAGTCGTAGCTAAAGCATTAAAACTGTTGGAAGAGTCGGAAAATGGCTACAAGGAATGGGAGAAAGAAACCCGTAAGAAAGTAGCTATTGGACTTGCTCAAATTGACAGGGGTGAGGTACTTGATAGTAAAGTTGTCATGGCAGGATTAGAAGAAAAATTACGAAAAGCCCGCGAAGAAAATCAAGAATAATGCAGTATGCCATCTCTTTAGAAGCGACTCAAGATTTAGATGAAATTTTAGATTATTTTCTCAGTCGTAATATCGAAGCAGGGGAAAAGTTCATTCGGGAATTCAATAAAAAATGCGAGTATCTAACTAGTTTTCCCAATATAGGCAGAAGTTACGCAAATCTCGATCCAAATCTTAGGGGAATATCATTGGATAACTATATTATTTTTATCGTATTTATGAAAATCAGCTTGTAATTGCCAGGGTAGTAAGTGGTTATCGAAATTTGGAATCTTTATTTACAAGACAACGATGATTAATCAAATTCTCAACTAAAGGATTTCTGATGAGCCAATATTCTCAAGCTGAAATTGTGGAAATAGAAGAACGTCTTCGGCAAGCAATGCTCAATTCCGATGTCGTGGAGCTAGACGCACTGATAGCACCTGAGCTTATATTTACTAACCATTTAGGGCAGCTTTGTAGTAAAGAAGAAGACCTTGCAGCTCACCGATCTGGTGTAATTAAGTTTAAAGAAATTACGCCCTCAGAGCAACGAATTCAAATTCATGATGGGTTTGCGATCGCTTCCGTAAACATGCACGTGGTGGGCAGCTACGAAGGTACAGAAAATGATTGTTCTATTCGCTTCACTCGTGTTTGGTCAAAATCCTCCACTGGCTCTCTACAAATTGTTGCGGGTCATACTAGTATTGTTTCAGCTTAAGTATATGAGCGTGTACTTAGACGCTTGTCAATATTATGTGTCTTCGTTATCACATAAAAAGGGCTAGTTCTAAGTACAGCATTTCACAAGTTCGTAGCGTTATTGAGTCTCCCAAACTTTTACCAATCGGTCATTTATTTCGTCACGGATTTACAAAATGCTCTACTAAGTAAAATACTCAGAATTGGATGTGATGCAGAAAAATTCTTTATAACTACCTAATTTGAGATGATATAAAATGTTGGAGAGGAGGACAGCATGAAAATCTCTATTATTGACGAGGTAGTTGAACAGCTAAAAATCATGCCACAGCATTTACAATGGCAAGTGCTTGAGTTTGTGCGGACTTTGGTAAAACCTCAAGTTCGAGGGGTTCAAGGACAACAACTACTACGGTTTGCAGGCTCGATTCCATCTGACGATCTTCAATTGATGCGTGAAGCAATTGAGCAAGGCTGTGAGCGGGTAGATGTCGATGAGTGGTAGGTACTTGTTGGATACCAATATCCTCATTGCTCTCTTTGCAGATGAAGTTGCTGTCAAAAATAATCTGGCTCAAGCCAATGAAGTTTTTATTCCAAGTTTTGCCATTGGTGAGCTGTGCTACGGTGCAAGGAAATCGGGACGCACTCAAGCAAATTTAGCAAGAGTTGATGAATTGGTTGCTAATAGCACAGTACTTGGGTGTGATGCTGAAACAGCTCGCCAATACGGTGAGGTCAAAAATAAGCTGAGACTTAAAGGTCGTCCACTTCCTGAGAATGATATCTGGATTGCGGCTCTTGCACTACAGTATGGTCTGATTTTAGTGACACGCGATGCTCATTTTCAAGAGGTGGAGAATTTGCAAACTGTAGCGTGGTAAGTCGCGGAGCTAGACGCACTGATAGCACCTGAGCTAATTTTTACTACCTATTTGGGTCAAATATATAGCAACGAATTCAAATTCATGATGGGTTTGCGATCGCTTCAGTGAAAATGCACGTTTGCTTTATGACGCAGAGCATTCTTTGGAGGAGGAGCGATACATACTGCTAGGCATAAGTGATTCGGTATCTTTATTAGTGGTTTGTCATGTATATAAAGAAGATGAAGAAACCATTCGGATTTTCTCAGCTCGTAGGGCAAGTAAACGAGAGCAGCAACAATACCGGAGTTTTCTTTTATGAAAGATGAGTATGATTTCTCCCAATCGGTTAAGAACCCCTACATCAAAAAGCTTAAGAAGCAAGTAACAATTCGACTTGAAGAGGAAATTGTTGAGTACTTTAAGGGTTTAGCTGAGGAAACAGGGATTTCTTATCAAAGTTTGATTAATATATATTTGCAGGACTGTGTAAAATCGCAGCGAAAGCTGTCATTGGAATGGCTGCGTAAAGCCTAGTTTAGAAGCCTAGTAGAACCTTAAGGCAACGTGAGGAAGCGGCGATGTCCCATGTGATGCGATCGCAACTCAATTGCTGGCAGAATTTAGAGCAGTAGAGTGGAAAACTACTCACCTATTTTGCTGTCTAAGAGTCCCTGAGGTCGGTAATCCATAGGTTAAAATGTAAAAGGAATAATTGTGCCTGCTTTAACCCATACTCATTGCTATGGAAATTAGCCTTAACCTTGATGAAGCTCTTCTCAAAGAAGCCTTCCAACTAACCAGCCTCACAACCCAAGAAGAATTAATGAATCTTGCTTTACAAGAATTTGTGCGTTCACGCCGCAAGAAAAATCTTCTTGACCTCGCAGGACAAATTCAATTTGCCCCAGATTTCGATTACAAAGCCCTGCGTGAAACTCGCCATGTTGCTGATTGATACATCTGTTTGGATCGATGTCTTCCGCGATCGCACAATTAAGCACTTTAAATTAGCATTTTCAAATTGACGATAGATAAAGTTTTATATAATGCGATCGTATCATTCATAAGTAAGGACAGGGGAACCCTGCCCCTACGAAAATTTGGGGTAATTTAATCGCGATCGCAATTAAACTACTGATTTCGACGAAGACGATCGATTTCCCTTTGTAACTCTTCTAATTGACGACGAAGTTGGTCAGCTTCAGTATTTTTACTAGTACTATTACCATTACTATTTGCCTTAACATCAACCGCACCCTCAGCCGGATTACGCATATAATTTCCTGTACGGATATTTTTATATTCCTCAGAAGCTGACCACTCGCGAATGTAATGTAAACGCTCAACAGGGAAAGGATGGCTTTGCATCGAGCCAATTACCCCTGTATACATCATTAACTTATATATTTGATTTAATCCGTCTTCGTCGAGAGCTTGATAATCTTCCGACTGTTTAATAAAAGCCTGTAAATGGCACTCATTGGCAAATTTATTACTGCCTCCACTGATTTTCATCATAGTCGTCATCACAGTATTTAAATCCTCCACCACAAGCAACGCAGCCCGATCCGCCGATAACTCAGCCTTGCGTCGCCACTCATAAAAAGCAAGTAGCAAACCTTGACTGACAAAATTACCAATCCCAAAAGTGACTTCCCCAATCGCAGAAGCAGCATGACTCGCCCACATCGCCATTTGAATTAAAATAGTATGACCACACTTAATATGTCCCAGTTCATGGGCTAACACCGCCCTAATTTCGGCTTCGCTCAGTAAGTCCAGAATCCCTGTATTGATGACAATGTAAGGATGGTCTTTTCCTAAAGCATAGCTATTAGCTTGGGGATTTTGCTCAACAAATAGTGTCGGCTCTGGATAAATATCCAAATCCCGCACACATTCGCGAAACATATGGTAAATAGTGGAATATTGGCGAGGTCCGACTTGAATGGTGTTACCCATTAGATAAACTAACTGAGGACGTTCGGCAAAAAATTCCACAAATTTACGCGCCACGAAATCAAACCCTGGTAAGCTCCGAAGGGCTTGTTCAGCTTGCCGATCTAGGGGATGTCGAAATGCTTCGCTAGAAATTCCTGTATAAGTTGCCATAATGCAATTTGTTAGTGGTTAGTGGTTAATAGTTAATGATTGGTGGGGAGTGAGAAGTGAGAAGTGGTAATGGTTAATGGGAAATACAGCTACGTGGATTACAGTCAAGCGGTTCAAAAGCCATATATAAAACTTTTTTACTTCTGACTCTTGTATTCTGCTGTAGATAGGGACAATTGCTAATTCTGGTAAATAGGCTTACGTGGTTAATATAACAACTACTAATCAATAACAACCAGCCAGTAGCGACTAACCAAGACCCAATTCCCAATAAGTAAAAATCGTTTTGGATTGGAATTAAAGCGTGATTGAGGCAGAAGTTCATTTGTCATTACACAACTTCCTGCGATCGCAGACGGGTTTTCCAGCATGGCATCATCATTTGACGATGGCACGGTTGGTTGCACGGGCTTTGCGTGTTGGACGTAGTGCCTTAATTCAGGTTGGGGCTGTTTGTGGCTATCAAGGACGTTATCGGACTAGTTTTGTTGCATCAGCACTAATGTGGCGTTCGGGAGTAGTTATTGTTGCCCCGGAAGCGATACAGCAACGTTTGTTAAAGATTGAAATTCCCCGTCTCCAACAATGGTTACAAGTCAATAAACCGATTAGAACTGGTGATGCTTGGGTTGGTGATGGATTCGAGGGAATATTGCTAACTTCTCCTGAAGCTTGGTTGAAGGCACAATTTGCTGGTAGTAATGCTTTTCCCCCAGATATCCCGACAATTATCGATGGTGTGGATGATTTAGAAGATTGGGTACGAAAATCTTTGACGATAACGTTAGCACCCCAAGACTGGGAAGAATTGATTTTGGCATCACCTGAAAATGCCGAAATCATTCGCAATGCACGGATCGATTTAGCTAGTAAAATTCTCCAACACCCCACCAATCCCTATGAATGTTATTTAATTTCCGATAAAGAAAGCGAAATTTTACAACGTCTATATTCTGTTTTAAATATTACTTCTCTTCCCGATAACTGGAAAAATTTTTACTCCCTATTCCAACACATTTCTCCCTCCCCTCCCCTCCTCTGGACTACTATTAACCACGTTCACGGCTCATTTTCCTTGCATTGCGCTCCTGTGGAATTGGGTACATATCTAGCCCCAATTTGGACTCGTCAACCCGTGGTGCTAATTGGTAGCGCCATAGAGCCAGAAACAGAAGCACCCTTGTTTCGCGATCGCATCGGTTTGGGTGATGTCACTTGTTTAAAGTTTGCTGCCGACAATCAAACTGAAGCAATTCAACTTTACGTACCCTACAACGTTCCCCTCCCCAACACACCAGAATTTCAAGCTGCATTTATCCACCAAGTTCGTACCCTAGTTTGTCTCAGCGCTACAGCTCCCGGATTGACGGTGATTCTAGTTGGAGATGTGCCCCTCAAAGCCCAAATCGGCACAATTTTGGCATCGGAATTTGGTTCACGGGTACAAGTCGAAAAAACTTGCCTCGACGAAAACGGGATTTTAGTCACAGGTTGGGAATTTTGGCGCGAACATCACAGCGTTTTACCTTCACCCCAATTAATGGTGATTGCCACATTACCCCTACCCTCACTAGAAAATCCCCTAGTGGCAGGTAGAGTTGCCCATTACAAGCGATCGCATCAAGATTGGTTTCGTTTGTACCTCTTACCCACAGCCGTAAACGAATTGCAACGTGCGATCGCTCCAGCACGAGAAAGTCAAGCGGTAGTCGCTTTACTTGATAGTCGCGTCGTTAATCGCAGCTATGGTGCCCAAATTCTCACCGCACTCAGTCCTCTTGCCCGAATCAACTACCTCGATCCAAATTTATTCAATGCTTCTGAAGATAATTCTTAATGGGGGATTGGGAATTGGGCATTGGGCATTGGGCATTACCCCTTATCACTAATTAAGCTATCATCATGATTAGAGGTCTATCAATCAGATTTTAAATTTTGAATTTTGAACTAACTATTATGGGTGAAGCAAAACGTCGTAAATCATCATTGGGCGAAAAATACGGTCACGAAGAAAGAATTCTACCGTGGGTTCCCATCACTAAAAGTCAAAGTGAACAATTTGTCCAACTCACCACTCGCGGTGCTTGGTTTGGCATAGGGGCAATGGTTGTTATTTGGGTGACTATCCGCTTTATTGGTCCCGCTTTCGGCTGGTGGCAAACTGTCGGTTAATTTTATCAGGAATACTGTTAGCAATTGTACCAAAGATAATCCCTTTTCAATATTCTCCATATGGGCACGATAATATCGTGTCCTTATTTCTATAATTCATTTATCAAAGACAATATCAAATTATAAACCCAAGCAATAACGAACCGCAGTTTCTATTTCTAGCATTTTAATCTCAGAGATTTTGCCAACGGGGTCAGCCAGAAAGCGATTTGGGTCAACCGAACGTATTTGAAAACAGAGAAAAACTGTTTCTACTGGTAATCCGCTTTCTGTTGAGAGAACTCGGACATTTGTTGGATAATCGTGTTTAATATTCGTAGCTTTTGTACCTACAACAACAGTTATAACTAATGGTAGTTGATTGATGGCATCTATAGATAATACTAAAACAGGTCTTTTTCCTGCTTGTTCTCTACCTTGCACTGGATTTAAATCGATAAAATAAATTTGACCTCGTTCAATACTCACAGCTTTTCTAAACCATCTATTTCTGTAACAATAAATTCCTGATGAATCAATTTAATTTCTGCTTGTATATCTAAATCACTAGCCATTTCAGCTAATTGCTCGCTCATGTATTTAGCATCATTAAATTTATTTTCTTGTTGCTTTTTTGCCTTTACTTTTTTCGCAATACGTTCAAGTAGCCATTCCTGTTCTTCTAAAGACAAAACACTAATAGAATGCTCGATTTCAATTAAATGTGGTGAGTTCATATCGCTACACTATCAACCTCTTATAGATATAATCTTACCGTCTACCACCCACTAAACCGACACATACACCCTATCCTTTTTCTCGAAGATATAGTATATTTGCACTATAGAATAAAAATGATTTCAGCGTGAGGATTAGCAAATATTCTTCGTGCAGAAAATTTAATTGTCAATTTGGGAAATATAAGTGTAGACGAATGAACTGGGAGAAATTCCAGAGTGCGTTGAAGTATATAAACGTAGAGCGAGGTTATATGGATATTAAGTTAGGGTTTGGCTCTATCCCCAGAGCGCAGTATATTTTTGTCAGTCGAGAAGGGGAGAATTGCTGGTATATGCTTTCAGAGGATGAGAAGCAAATACCAATTTTTGACAAAGCATTAACTGGGATAATTACAGGGATTGAATGTAATAAAAGTGTTGAAACTAAGTTTGGAATAACTAGTAAAACAGATTTGGCGATTTTGGCAGATAAACCCTATGTAATTCGTTCGGGACGAGAATCGATTTTCTCGAAGAGTTTATTGCTGTCGCTGGATGCTCTTACGTTAGAACAGTTGCAAAATCCTGTAACAATTACGGTAAGTCCTGGGGAAAAGACGGTTGTTTTTTGTAGCATTTACGATCCAGCAACTTATCGAGTTGTTGATTTTAGCTGGAATGGACACAAAGAGATTAATTTGCAAGCTTTAGAAGAGCGAGTTGCTGAAAAAATCAGTCAAATTATATCTGTTAACCAAGGGGAGAATATCGCACCAACGCAAATTATAGGTGTAGCAAAAAATTCTGAATTGCGAAACTCCGAAGGAGTCGCGTTGCGAACGCAGATGATGGCACAGATAGATAAGTATATTACTCAGTTGGGTTGGAAGCCGGAACAGGGACGCAAGTATTTACAACAGCACTATGGTAAAGCTTCGCGTAGACAGTTATCTGATTCTGAGTTATTGGATTTTACCTTTAGAGTGATGGAAATGGCGGGTATTGTTCAAGATGTGTATCAGCAAACTAGTTCACCAATGGATGCTAAAGCTTCTTGATTAGTATTAAATATATTTGGAAGTTGGGTACAAGCGCAAGAGTAATATTTTTAGCGACACTATAAATCGATATTTGCGCTGTAACCCAACATTTTGTAGTTAATAAAAGTAACATTCAGTTCACCCAATCAGGTGAAGTAACAAATGCGATCGCTACTCTAATTTAGAACTTGATTGAAAACTAAAAAGCAGGTAAGCGATGAAACTCAATATTAATGACGAAACGATAAAAATTGAGTTAACTATGTGGGAACAGTTTTTATCCGTCAAGTTAGATAATGATTTGACAATACCGCTAGAGCATATTTCCCAAGTTACAACCAGTAAACCCGAACCCCTCAAATGGAATGACTGGCGCTCTCCAGGAACCTCTATAGGTAAAATTAAAGCTGGAACCTATTTTACATCACAAGGCAAGCAATTTTGGTGCGTAACCAAAGAAGATAATTATTTGACTCTCGAACTCCAAAACGAAGATTTGACGCGGATTGTTTTAACTGTTGATAACAGCGAATACTGGCAGCAACAAATCACAGAACTTCTACCTGTTATTTGTTAAGCATATCAAGAATCGCTATAAACTATTGAATTTGGCAAACGGTTGTTTGCCCCTACTGTGCTTGGCAAAATTTACGATCGCTATCGTGTTTTGGTTCTTGCCAGGAATAGGCAAAGTGACTAACTCCACGAATGCGAGGGGCAAATTGACGCAGTGCTTGCATTTGAATTTCTAAGGATGGACGATCGCTAACTGATTCCCCCCATCCACTGCGATCGCAGGTATTATTTGGATGTCTGATTGTGACATGCTCAGTACCCGCTTAACTTGTTGGGCTATGCAAGCGACATTTCCACAGTTTGCGTAGGACATCGGATGCCATTCTAAGCTGCCGGAAAATCGATCCCAAGGCTGTAAACGTGAGTCGTAACCCTGTCCAACCATTTGATTGCCTTCCGGGAAAAATACTGCTCCTGCGGGGATACCTATTTTTTGGGCTGGGGATGAGACAATGTTGACAAAATCAACTATTCCCTGCATGGAATGGGCTACGGAAAGTTGCCACAAGTCGGATTGTAGTTGTGGTTGTCGTAATGCTGCGGGGATGATGGCTTTTTGCTGGGTAGGGTTACGTCCTTGCCATAAAGGTTCGCTCTCTTGGGGATATAATCTATCTATATCGCTGATGTCTGCTGCCGTTATGTACCCTTTACCAACAAAGCGGCGAATTAATTCTAAACCTTTGTGATTTTCTGCCCTTCTAAATAAAGCTTGCTGCGTTGATTCTGTATACAACCATAAATCGGTGACTTTGGTAGCAATCGAATTTTTGCCTGCTTGACGGGGATAGCGCACATAATCGAATAATATGCCATCGGGGCGACGACGTGTTACTTCCTCCATCATCCGATAATAATCGGCTTGGGCTTGTTTATTATATGGGTCGATAAAAACTTGACTACCGTTATCGACTACGTAGAGACTTGTTTGTCCTTTGCCATTTCTTGCGATCGCATTTTCTCGATCTTTCCGTTGAGCGTAGCTGTAACCAAAGTTGGTAGTATACATCCAAGCATATACTTTTAAACCCCGTTGCCGTCCTTTTTTTATCGCTGCTGCGAGTAAATCGGCATTTTCCGCACCAGGTTGATTGACTACCGATTTCCAAACTGTGGGATTATTATTGGCAGGTAACAAAACTCTACCATCATAGAAAGTTTCGATGTAAACCTGGTTATAACCCTTGTTGGCAATCCGATCCAGAATGCGATCGAGCGAACCCGCTTTGATATCGCAGGGATATAAGCGCAACCAAATCGCTTGAACTTGCAGCCAATTTTGCCGACGACATTCTTTGACTATTTGTGCGTGTTGTTTGAGTATATTTTGGTAACGAATCTCTGCTCCTTGATTTCCCCCTAATGTCAATGTGCGGAGATTTTCTTTTTCTCGAACTGCGATCGGTGATAGCTGGCAAAGCTCGTTAACTTGTGCTGAGATGGGTTTATTTGCTAAAAACGGTAAAAGCAAACTACTCGTGAAAAGAACAGCTAAAAAATGTCGCCAAAAGAACATTGGCTTGGCAATATTCAAGGGACGATTGGGCATACTATTTCTGGATTGGGAATTTTAGATAAATAAGTTTAAATAAATGAGAATTTAATCTGACAAGCAGATTTAGCCACTCGAATATAACAGACATACAAATAAATAATGTATTTGTAGGCATAATTAATCAATATGTTTTTGTTTCTAATTTAATTATTTATATACTTTATGTATGTTTTTATTCTAAAATTACTCAAATTTTGTACAATTTATTTAATAATTGGGAATTAAAAGCTCGCTAACTTAGTGATATAGCTGGTTAGAAGGTGGGCAATGCCTAGGCTGTTAACTCTGTGGGTTTTAGAGATTATAAATTCATGCAAAATCTGTGGTGCAAAAGAAAATATCGGGTAGGGGCAAATGGCTATTTGCCCTATTCTATGGCGACATAAAAGTTGCATGAACCAAAAACACGAAATTTTTATCAAAGTCAACAGCCTAGGCAATGCCCACCCAAAGAAAAAGTATAGTATTGACCTTTGGTTAAGCACCACGTCGTAAAGCAGACTCGATTTGTACAAATTCCTCTTGTAAACGGTTTTTGAGTTTTTGCGGTACGGGACGGTTGGGATAGGAACTGTAGTGTCCAGCAAGGGAGTTTAGTACAGTTCGCATTGTGGTAAAAGAACTAAGGCTAGAAACTGAGTTGTTACGTTGATAGCGAGCAGCAAACTCATTGATTTTTTGACGTGCTTCTGTTTGAGATGCTCCTCTATTGGGTGCATCATCTGGTATCTCTAAAGCATCTTTGAGAATGTTGACAACTGTTAAAGTATCTTGACTATAGTTTCCAGTTAAGGTGTCTGCATTGGCAGAATAGGGGAAACCCATCAAACCGATGACTACAACCAGTACCATAGCAAGTAGGCGTGACCAATAGCGCTTCATAAGGATTGAGTGAAAAAATACCTAAATCAAAATCCATCGTATCCTGGATTGCGATCGCGAATAACGAAAATGGGGAAAACGTTAGCTCCCAATCCCCAATGCCCAATCCCCAATCCCCAATTAACTAAGCTTGCGGATTTTGATATCGGTAAAACACATGGGGTAAGTTGACGTGTATGATATTGGCTTCGTATAAAAAGCCGATTTTTTGCATTACTCTTTCCGACCTTTTATTATCGACGAGAGTATAACAGACAACACTTGGGTAATTAAATTTACTAAATGCGATTTCTAAAGATTTTTGACCTATTTCTACCGCTAATCCTTGACCCCAAAATTCGGGCATCAAAGCATAGCCAAGTTCGACTTCTTCGCTACCATTGACAATTACTCTTCTAATACCACCACGTCCGACGAAAATATTAGTATCTTTTTCAAGAAAAATCCACTGTCCATGTCCGTAATATTCCCATTGCTTCAGGTTAGCGATTAAGCTGTCTTGGGCTTTTGTTTGAGTCCAAATACCTCCTAATGTCGCCATTACTTCTGGATTGGAACCCATTTCAAAGTAATATTTCCAATGAGATTGACGTATTCTTTCACCCCTAAGTCTTGGGGTTTCTATTCGCTCAACTTGCATAACATGAACTAGCTTAAATTAAGAAAATAGCGATCGCAACTGCCCGAGTAAAATTTCATCCTTAGAGATATAACAATCTCTATCTAACGAAAGTTATGGCGATTTGGAAAAATCGATTAAAAATAAAATGCTAAAGCTCAATGAAGATATTGTATTCTATGAAACTGAATTATTTTACGCAACGAGTTTCGATTCTTAGACGCTGGATAGCTACGACTATATTATGCCTATCTGCGATCGCTTTTGTTTGGCAAGGTACGTTTTTCCATAACACCGCAGCAATGGCATCTCCGATTGCCAATTTAATTGCATCTACAGACGCAGGAAATCAAATTAAAGATAAAACTAGCGAAGATGCTGGAAGAGCAAAGGGTTTCATCCGAGATGTAGAAAATCAAGTCAAGAAAACTGCAAACAAAAATGCCGATCGCGTTGAGGAAGCAACTGATGGGAAAGGTAACTTCATCGAGCGTAAAGCCAAAAGAGACAAAGCGACAATTGAGCGCAGAGCGGAAGAAGACGCATCTCGAACTCAAAAAGCAGTAGATAACACCAAGAATGCTGTTGAGCGCACCGTTGATAATATCAAGGATGCTATCAAATAGGAATTACTTTTCTTGATGTTTGTTACCTCTTTGGTATCAACCTGAGGGCAAATCAATCAGGTAAATCAATCAGGGCAAATCAATCAGGGTAAATCAATCAGGGTAAATCAATTAGGGCTAAATCAATCAGGGTAAATCAATTAGGGTAAATCAATCAGGATAAATCAATTAGGGCAAACAACCGTTTGCCCCTACGTGTTTTCGCAAACCGCATTTAATTCAACTGAGAACCGGGATATAAACTGTATAAATTTTATTAAATATTTTTAAGGTGGGAAGACTCTACACCTATGATTAAGATAATTTATTTTTGGCGTTCCCTTATTTAGAAAATTCTCCAAAATTTTATAAGATTCTATACAGCGTATCGCGTTGTTTGTACGGACGATTTAAAGATGCGATCGCATTTTCCAAATCTGCTACTTCCATACAAGTCCCACCAATCGCACCTGCCATTGTGGTAATGTGTTCCTCCATCAAAGTACCACCAATATCGTTACAACCCGATTTTAATGCTTCGATGGCTCCCCCAAGTCCGAGTTTGACCCAACTTGGTTGATGGTTGGTAATGTAATTCCCTAAATAAATTCGAGCTACTGCTGTGAGTAAAAGTGCGTCTTGTAACAACGGTTGGTCGCGTCCAACTCGACGACGCAATGGTTTTGGGGCTTCTTTACCGACAAATGGTAGCAAAATAAACTCAGTTATACGGGTTGGATAATTATTTGCGATCGCTTTTTGTTGCAGAAGTCGTAATTTTTCTAAATGTTCAATTTGCTGTTCGGGGGTTTCGATATGTCCCGATAACATGGTGCTGGTGGTGGGTAATCCTAGTTTATGTGCTGTCTCAACAATTTCTAGCCAAGTGGTTGCGTCAATCTTTTCTGGACACAAAACCTTTCTGACGGCATCATTCAAGACTTCGGCAGCAGTTCCCGGTAGAGAACTAACTCCGGCATTTCCCAATGCTGTAATCACTTCGGAATAAGAAATATCATCCAACCTAGCAATAAACTGGATTTCTTGGGGTGAAAAAGCGTGAAGGTGAAGCTGGGGAAACTCTTGTTTGATGGTTTCCACCAATTGAATGTAATAATTCAAAGCTTTGCCGTCGATTTTAGCTTCTAGATTCAATCCACCCTGCATACAAATTTCCGTCGCACCTCTTTTGACTGCATCGGTAGTTTTTTCGCGGATTTGTCCCCAATCTAACCAATAAGCATCGCGATCGCTCTCATCTCGACGGAATGCACAGAAACTACAGTGTTGTTCGCAAATGTTAGTAAAGTTAATATTGCGGTTAATCACGTAAGTTACGGTGTTTCCTGCCTGTTTTTGACGCAACTTGTCGGCAGTATCGCGAATTTCAGTGATAATATTCGGGTCAGATTGCTTTAGTAGTGTCACACCCTCCGAGGGAGACAAATCGTAACCCATACAAGCACGATCGAGAATAGCATCCACAGTTGCAATAGCCACAGTTTATCCAAAGCACAATCAACACTCTAATTGTAAAGCTTGCCACATCCACGCGATCGCACAAGTCAAAAAGAATTCAGGAATCAGCAGTCAGGAGTCGGAAGTTGGAAACACCGATAAATGCCCCGAATTTGTAGGGGTGGGTTTTCCCCACCCTTAAAATTATTGATACGATGGATAGTACTTAAATTTAAATATTTTATTTACTATAAATCCCTTAAGAGTTGGGAATCAGGATACGGTATTCAAAATACAAATATGATATTGGAAGTTGCAATTCTCAATCTCAAACCTGGCATGACTAGCGAATTTGAAGCTAATTTTAGAATAGCCTCAACTATCATTGCTTCGATGCCGGGATATATTTCTCACGAACTCCAACGTTGCCTAGAAACCGAGAACCGTTATATCCTGCTGGTGCGGTGGCAAAAATTAGAAGACCATACCATCGGGTTTCGCCAGTCACCAGAATATCAAAAATGGCGATCGCAATTACATCATTTTTATGAACCATTCCCCACAGTCGAACACTACCAGGGTATTTTGGATGATTCCCTAATCGACAGATAAAACTTGTATTTATTGAATCATCACCTTACTTAATTTGGAAATTGGCGTTGCGAACAGCCAGTATATAGATATAATTTTCAACTAATGCCCGAACAGCTTATAAAATAATCTTCTTTACTTTTGCTTTTTGACGAATCGTACTCGCACTGTTCCCTCAATAATTTTTGAATGAGTATCATCGAACCAAATTCACTCCTGTCAGTGCCAACTGGTGCTTTACGGATTGCAAAATTTCCCCCTTCAGTTGCATTCGGCAACAGCAAACCTGTTCTTTTCTCGCTCATAATTCCTACATACAAAGAACGTGACAATATCAAAAATATTATTGAGGTACTGAGTAAGTTGCTCGATTTGTCAATCCCTTTCGACTACGAACTAATTATCGTAGATGATGATAGTCCCGATCGCACTTGGGAACTTGCCCAATCTCTCATCCCCCAATATCCCCAATTACGAGTCATGCGTCGTCGTGGGGAACGAGGACTATCATCGGCAGTAGTTCGGGGTTGGCAAGCGGCAGAAGGAAAGATTTTAGGGGTTATTGATGGAGATTTGCAGCATCCCCCACAAGTTTTATTGCAGTTACTACGTGCAGTCGAAGAAGGTGCTGATTTAGCGGTTGCTAGTCGTCATGTTGATGGTGGTGGTGTTAGCAGTTGGAGTTTTGTCAGACGATTTTTATCCCGTGGTGCCCAACTTTTGGGTTTACTTTTTTTACCTCATGTTTTGGGTCGAGTTTCCGATCCTATGAGTGGTTATTTTTTACTGAGAAGAGACTGCATTGCGGAGGAAAATCTCCATCCTGTGGGGTACAAAATTCTCTTGGAAGTTTTGGGAAGAGGTGATATTCGTGAAATTTCCGAAATTGGCTATGTTTTTAGTGAAAGAACGGAAGGTGAAAGCAAGGTGACGTGGAAGCATTATCTTGATTATCTCCGTCATTTGCTACGCTTACGCTTGACCACGGGGCATTTGGGACGTTTTCGCCAAAAATTCAATTTTCCCCTTGTCAGATTTTTACGCTTTGGTGTGGTTGGTTTTAGCGGTGTGTTTGTGGATTTGGGGGTGTTTCACATACTGCGGCAAATTATTGGCTTGGGATTAACCCGCAGTACAATCCTTTCGGCAGAAGTTGCTATTATTAATAACTTTTTATGGAATGATATTTGGACATTTCGAGATATTTCGCGTTGGCAAAAAGGTGGAAAAGCCAGATTAATGAGGTTTTTGAAATTTAACGTTATTTGTTTAACAGGGGTAATTTTACAAACACTGATTGTGAATTTTCTGTTTAATGTTTTGAGAATTGACCAGTATATTGCCAAATTAATTGCGATCGCAGTTGTCGTTCTCTGGAACTTTTGGATTAATCTTAAACTCAGTTGGCGTGTCACCGATGTAAATAAGTAGGATGGGAAGGCAGAAGGCAGGAGGCAGGAGGCAGGGGGCAGAAGGCAGGAGGCAGGAGTCAGAAGGATATTACCGATAATGTAAGCTTTTTGCTATTTTACGATCGCAGGTTTATGACTAACATGCTGTATTCGCTTATTCTCGCTTATTCTTGTTCTTAATATTATGCTGTCAAAAATAGCTAGAACTGTGGAAAAAATTCAGGAAAAAGTTCAAGAATTAAAACATAGAGATTTACTATTATTACTGTTATGGTTTGCGATCGCTCTAATTCTACGTTTGATTAATCTCAGTGCAAAACCACCTTGGACTGATGAATTTTCCACATTAGTATTCAGTCTCGGTAATAGTTTTTTAGGTGTACCACTCGACCAAAATATCAGCATTGATGTATTATTAGAGCCTTTAAAACCACGGGTAAATGCTAGTATCCAAGATGTATTTAAACACTTATTTACCGAAAGTAATCACCCGCCAATTTATTTTATACTAACCCATCTATGGCTAAAATTATTTCCGGCTGATGGAGGATTGGTATCAGTTTGGGGAGCTAGATCGCTATCTGTCATATTTGGTGCTGCAACAGTTCCAGCAACTTATGCATTTAGCTGGTTAGTAATGCGATCGCGTTTAGTTAGTCATTTAGCTGCGGTAATCATGGCAACCTCTCCCTATGCTATTTTTTTAGCACAGGAAGCTCGACATTACACATTAGCAATATTGTGGGTCATTGCCTCCCTATCTTGTTTTATTATCACTACAAAACACATCAAAAATCGTACTCAGTTACCCCTTAAAATTGTTCTAGCTTGGGTGATTGTCAATGCTTTAGGAATAGCAACACATTACTTTTTTGTTCTTACTTTATGCGCCCAATTTGCTGTCTTAATTTATCTTTTTATTAGGGGAATAAAAAAGGAATTAGGAGAAGACAAAGAGATAGATCGGATAGATAGAGAAAATGAAACTTATCCTCCATTCTCCAATGCCCAAAGTCCAATTCCCAATGCTCATTATTCTTGGTATCGCATCATCACAGCAATCACAGCAACAGCAATAGCTGGGGCAGTTTGGATTCCCGTATTTTTGCAAAATAGTTATGGTGGGAAATTAACTGAATGGATACAAGGAGAACGGAGTGGTTTAGCTTGGTTGAATCCGATTTTTCAATCATTAGCAGCTTGGATTACGATGATTTCTCTACTACCCGTAGAATCGCCACAAATTCCTATTGTGATTGCTTCAGGTGTAATCATGTTAGCTTTTTTTATTTGGATAACACCAATATTATTACATGGTTTAAAAGTCCGACTTAATCAACCAAAAAAACAATTTTTAACCAAGATATTAGTTCAATTTATCATCACTTCACTAGGGATATTTTTTATTTTTACCTACTTATTAGGAATCGATTTAACACGAGGAGCGCGTTATAACTTCGTTTATTTTCCCTCAGTAGTAGTATTAATTGGTTCGAGTTTAGCTATTTGCTGGCAAACAAGTAAAATAAAAGTGTTTAAATGGCAAATATCCGGTAAAAAAGCCATTTTTGTTGTTTGTTTAATGTCACTTGCAAGTGCTATTACAGTGGTGAATAACTTAGGTTATCAAAAGTACTATCGACCAGATTTATTTGTCGAATTAGTTCAAAAAACATCACAAGTACAAGTTTTAATTGCCACTACTCAAAAAACCCATGTTCACATTGGGGAAATGATGGGTTTAGCCAGAGAATTTAAACTTAGAAATGCAAATAAAAAATCCAGTAAAGATATAACTAATTCCATCTCCATTAAATCTAATATCCCTACTAAATTCCTACTTGCCCACCAAGATAGCAATACCGAAACATCGACAATAGCTTTACAGAAAACATTAAAAAAACAACCACATCCATTTGACTTATGGTTAGTCAACTTCTATGCAGATAAACCAGAAGAATTAGATACTTGTGTGCAAGAAAAGCAAATATTACCCGCAATCAATGGCTACGAATATAAATTATTTCATTGCCAATAATAATATTGCTTTTATTGTTATTATTGTTGTCGTTGTTATTGTAGAGACGTTCCGATGGAACGTCTTTATTAATTTATAATACCAATTAAAATAATGATTGCAACACATCCAACGGTAGAGACGCAGCACTGCTACGTCTCTACAAATATCTATCTGTCGCGTTGTTTTTTCAAATTGGTATTAATTTATTAATTTATTGATTTATTGATTTATTGAATTATTCACAATATTTGAGATACAGCTAAATTTTGGGAATACCAACAGCAGACAAACCAGAAATAGCACGTAAATTTTGACAGCGAATCAACTCATCAAAATCCAAATGCGATACTCTTCCAGAGTCACTTTGCGATCGCATAGCGGTTCCCTGGGAACATCGTGCTTCAATTTCTGCCACAACTTCAATCGCATTCAGCAAATGTTCAGCAGCTTCAGTCTGCGAATAACCACGACGTTGAGCAACATTAACAGCATCATTATCCGCACTTATTTCCGACTCCTGCGAATTATTCAGTTGCCATATTCGTAACATCCCCACCCCAGACAACCCCAAAGCCGTTAATACACCAACTACATCCCGTTGTGCCAATTCAACCAAACCGCCCAACAAACCTGCTACAATAACAACCTGATACACATCAGGTTTAAACCATCTCACCTCTATCAACCAACTTACCCACCGCAAAAATAATACATCTCGCTGTGGTTTAGTTAATTTACGCCACAAATCAAAGTTAATATAGATAAATCGTTCTCGATTCCAAGGTAGTGGAAATGAAACATCTATTACCTTAGCTTGCTCTGGTTTGCTGAGGATTTTTACCATCTTTCTGGCAGATGCAGGCATTAATTCTGATAAGCGACGAATTTCGACGTTCTGCTCCATATTTTTAAATTAATGTGTAATTAGAGGTTAAACGACTTAAAATTTTAGATACTCTTGATTTAAGTACTATCACATACCTTGAACCAATATAAAAGTCAAAAAAAAGCAGAAGACAAATATATATTAATAATTTTTCTAGAACATTAATATTCTTATACAATCCAAAATCCAAAATCCAAAATCCCTAAATGGAAGCTTTTGCACTTATCCCACCAGAATGGACAAACCAAGCTGTTCATGCTTATGAATTTTGCTGTCCTAAATGTCATGCCAGTAGTTTAGAAGCAACAAAAGTCTGGATCAATAGACGTGCTCCTGTTACCACTGAAAATTATCGCCGTAAGTGGCAAGAATTTTATCACTGTCATTGTGATTACGTTTGGTGGGCTTGGAGTAGCGATCGCCCATCCACAAATTTAAAAAAACCCGAAGAACCCAAACAACCATAATCATCATATTTCTCCGTAGGGGCAAACGGTTGTTTGCCCTTATTTATTCACTATTCAAATAAATAAAATAAAAGGGCGAAAACTTACTCCAAAACGAAGAAGCAAGCTACACCCTTCAAATATGGGCTACACAAGCCCAAAAATGTCGTATTTACGAAAAATTAAACAGAGGAACATCTAGA
Source organism: Calothrix sp. CSU_2_0 (assembly GCA_012034595.1). Classification (GTDB taxonomy): domain Bacteria; phylum Cyanobacteriota; class Cyanobacteriia; order Cyanobacteriales; family Nostocaceae; genus Brunnivagina. The sequence goes on from JAAUPE010000014.1 coordinate 39,435, forward strand.
CTTAGAACGAGAAGGTTGTTCTCAATGTACCAACGTAAATGGTGTCATTTTTCTCATTATGTTCTGGGTTGAATATAACCAACAAGCCAGGTGTCACTGCAATATTTTCAGACAACTGCATCCGGTACAAGGTTTCGAGGTGGTATGAGGTATCAGCATCAATTTGTCTAACACCACCAACTTTGTATCTGCTACCAGTAACTTTAGGAGGTTGACCAAAAGTAACACCGAGTAAGCTACCTTTTGCACCCAAATCCCTCAAACCAAGATTCGCTGCCCAGTAGAAAGCAGTGGCATCCTTACCTCCTAAATTAGTACCTGCTGTATCAGTACCACTTTGTGCTTCCATATCAGCGTAACCAACCCAACCACCAACGGCGATTTTTTCAGAAGGTCGGATATTTGCTTGTAAACCGTAGTGATTCGCACTTATGGCAGCATCGTTGTCACCAAAAGGTCTGTTTACCAAGTCGCTACCAGTAGAATCAAATTGGTTTATACCACCAGCCGCATTTTGATAAGTGCGTGCATAGGTCAAACCAAGACCAATTTTATCGCTAGCTTGGAAACCTAATTGCGCGATCGCAGCAAAGTTACCATCGGTTAAACCCTTCTTATCAATAGGGTCATTACCAACGTTAGTACCACCACCACCAGCTAGATAACCAACCGAAGCGGAGATTGCACCATTTTTGGGAGCAAAGTTAATCGTTGCACCACTACCACCGTTACCTTGACGATAAATAGGGCTGAATCTTCCGTAACGTGCGATCGCGCCTCTGGCATCACTCGCTAAATCGGGGTTAAAATTGTTGATGTTGTCGTAGAATTCACCCGCATTCGCATCTAATTTGACGCTGACAGCATCAGTAAGGGGAAAACGATACCAGATTTTATCGATCACTACATTATTACCATTATCGCCATCAAACGAGAACCGGGTCATGCTAGTTCCGGTTATATTTGGTCTGGGATTTGTAGCAGATGTGCTTCCGCCATCATATTGGGCAGTATTTCTAGCTTGTAAGCGGATTTGCAACTGGTCTTTTCCGGTAAAGCTGCTATTTAAACGCAAACGCACGCGATCGGAGAAAATTGTATTGCTATTTAAATCTCTTTTACTTGCAATAGAACCATCGGCATTAAGCGGTACTCTATTATTAATCAAGTCACTCGAACGCTCTGCCCTGCTTTCACCAAAAGTATCTGATATGTTGAAAATTGCTTCCCCAACTAACTTGGTTGTGGTGGAAAACTGGTTTGCTTCCAATTCAGCAGTTCTTGCTTCCAAATTATCAACACGACCGCGCAAAGTTGCCAGTTCCGCCGAAAATTCTTCCTGCAAGCGCTGTAATGCTGCCAGGTCTTCTTTGCTAACCAAGTCAGCAGTCGCAGTTGCAATCAATTCGTTAACTCTATCCAAACAAGCATTTAAACCTGCGGCAAATTCATAACGAGTCAAAGCTCTGTTACCGCGATAAGTGCCATTCGGGTATCCAGCAATACAACCGTAACGCTCAACCAATGACTGTAATGCTTGGAATGCCCAGTCTGTGGGTTGCACATCGGAAAATTGGGATACAGATGTCACCTGACCGATATTGTCAGATTGTTGTCCCTGTGCTATTTGATTCACTGAAGTAACGCTGTCGTTAACCTCCCCAGCCAAAGCACTACCTGCTGCGGTAAAGGTTGCAGCAATCAAAACTGGACTAAATTTTAGAACGTTCCAAAGTAATTTAGACATCTTTGTATTCTCACTCACACCTACTGTGTTTATTTTACATTTTTCTGGGATATTTTTCCCACTTACTGAAAGATTTAATCTTAAATTATTTTGATATGGTTTGAGTATAAATGCTGTAATAATGCTGCAAGCTTCTCAAATCCATACTTTTACTGCTACCAGAGCCATATCCTGCACCTGATTCCAGTCTAATCATCAGGTTAATGAGAGGTTAACAATAGCAAAATTGTTTCCAGTAATAGTCAAAAAAGTACAGAAACCTTTATTTTTTCTAGAGTAATATTTTTAACATAGATTTTATTTAACAACGGGCACATAAAAATTGATTTTTACGTCGTTTGATATTTTCGCAAACAGAGAAAAATGTATCTAGAAAAATTCCCTAAAAAATGTAGATTAAATTAAAGTTCAAAAATAGAGATTATTAAGTTCTTATTTCCAAGCAAAAAGCCTGTCTAAGTGCAGGCTTTTAATCCCAGCTTTGGGATATTGCCCCAGATATTAAGCTGGGGCAGATATTTTAATTATTTTAGACAACGATAGTTAACTTCAAGCAGAACCTAGAAACTGAAAGTGGTACGAAGAGTACCAACATAGATAGTATCGTTGCTGGCATTGTGTTCTGGGTTGAAGATAACTAACAAGCTAGGTGTAACTTGAATTCTGTCGTTCAATTGCATTTTGTATAGAGCTTCAAGATGGTAAGAAGTATCAACATCTTTAGCTACAGTTGCACCACTACCACCAGTTAGTTTAGGAGGCTGACCAAAGATTAAACCTAAGGTGTTACCTTCACGAGCAAAGTCTTTGATACCCAAGGTTGCTGCCCAGTAGCTGATATCAGCATCTGCTGTGCCATTAACTCTTTCAGCTTTGGTAAAACCATACCAACCACCAAGGGTAGCTTTGTTACTTAATTTGAAGCTAGCCTGTACACCGTAGTTATCGGCAGTAGAAGCTACGGTTGTGCCAAAGGGATTATTAGCTTTAGAGCTACCTGTACCACTAGCAAAACTGTCAAATCCACCAATGCTATCAGTGTAAGTACGAGCGTAGGTCAAACCTACATTGAATTTGTCGTTGGGTTTGAAGCCTAACTGACCGAATATAGCATTGTCTCCGTTGAAAACACCCTGATTTACACCAGGATTGCTATTGTCATTACTCAAATAGGCTCCAGTCAAACTAACTTTCCCAGTGGGGTTAAAGGTCGCAGTAACACCTGCACCACCAGAACCTGCACGGTAGATAGGGCTAAAACGTCCGTAACGGGAGATTGCACCAGTACCACTGCTTTGGAAGTCAGGGCTAAAGTTAGTAACGTTGTCGTTTAATTCAGCACCAGTCGCATCGACTTTAACAGCTAATTTTTCGCCTAAATTGAAGCTATAGTTAGCTTTGTCTATCACAACAGCACTAGCAGCAGTAGTGCCATCGATTCCTAGACGGGTCATGTTAGTACCCGAAGAAGGTGCATTGCTAACAATGTTTCCAGAATTTAAACGAAGTTGCAACTTATCTGTACCAGAGAAGCTGCTTTCCAAAGTCAAACGAACGCGGTTAGAGAAAGTCGCATTTGTGTTTTCGTCAACTTTTTTGTTCTCACCACCAAAAAGATCGGATAAAACAAAGATTGCTTCACCTTTTAGTTTGGTAGTAGTAGAGAACTGTTTTCCTTCTAACTCAGCAGTACGAGCTTCGATTTGGTCAACACGACCACGTAAGGTTTCGAGTTCAGCAGTAAACTCTTCTTGCAAGCGTTGGAGAGTCGCAAGGTCTTCTTTTGTGACCAAATCTGCGCTTGCAGTGGCAATCAATTCATTAACACGATCTAAACAAGCGTTTAATCCAGCTGCAAACTCGTAACGAGTTAAAGCACGGTTCCCACGATAAGTACCACCGGGATAACCAGCGATGCAACCATAACGTTCAACTAAAGACTGTAAAGATTGGAATGCCCAATCGGTAGGCTGGACATCGGAGAACTGTGAAACGGAGGTTACTTGACCGATGCTGTTCGACTCTTGAGTTAGTTGAGCAACGGATGTCACACCTTCTTTTGCTTCAACAGCGAATGCTGTATTGGCAGCAAAAAATGTAGCAGCTACAACTAATGGACTGAGCTTGAGAACGTTCCAGAATAGTTTGGTCATGCTTTTACTTACTCTCACTCACACCTATTTGTTTGATGACGCAAGCAAACTCCCATAATCTTTTACTCCTACGGGAATTTACTTAGCTGTTCTAGGATGAGTGTAGCAAGTGAATGGGGTTGACTAATGTCAACCACCATACCTTTGATTTATTTTCGTAGACCAGTATTTGAATTATTATTTACTGGACGAATGATAATACGGCGTTTGTGACGAATCATGGTTGCTTCTTCTTCAAACTGCTGTAGTAAGCGGGTCACAGTTACACGAGTCGTATTTAAGACTTCTGCCATTTCCTGGTGAGTCACATTTAAGTCGATGAGTTTGCCTTGCTCGACATCGCGACCAAATTTTTCACTCAACCAAACTAAAAACTGCCATAGTCGTAGGGAAATTGGCTTGCGATGTACTATACTTAATAGCTCCTCCGCTTGTTGGATGTGCGATACTAGTGCATCAACATCTTGATGCCACATGTGAGGAGGAACAACGCTCACCTCAACGCTGGTTAAACATTCGATTTGGTAGGGTTTCACGCAGGATAAGGGATAGCCAATCAAGTCTCCTGGTCCCCAATAACCTAGCGTGATGAATGTACCATCTTCACTCCAAGTTAGTGTCCGAACTGCACCACGCTCAATTCTCCAAAGTACGTCATTGCGTGCTGGAATAACTTCACGACGGGTAAACAACCGTTGTGGTAATGAGCTAGTGGATGTTTGTTGAGTTCCGGAGTTAATGTTGCGGTTGGTGGAATACATCATGGTTCAAGTGTTGGTAAAGTTAAACAGGGTAGTGGATTTTATTTAATACTTGTCGGAGGTATCCTGAACGGCTGCTGCAAGCTTGCCCCTTGTGGCAGAATAGATTCAGGAGAGTTTTGGTATCAACTGACGAAAATTGTTTTTGGATTAGACCAAAAGGTAGATGCAATTTTTGGATGAAGCTTGAATAATTTAGATAGGGAAACTTTGAAGTTCCAAATATTTGGAGAAGAGGTCGCGATCAACCTACTCCTCCAGGGTAGGCACGTAGTGGCTTCTGTAAGTAGCAAGCTACGGGAGGCATTTCCCCACCCGACGGTAAGTCGTCAGCCTGGGTGTCTATGGGACTTAGCTTAATGCCTCCGGCATATCGCATCAGAGTTACAGTTGGTCGATACAACTCTGGCATTAGGCTTAAGCGATCGCATAGTATCTGCCTGAGAAAATTGCAGTTCAACTTCTAAGCAGCCACAATAACTCAAAACCTTAATGGGTAAGTAATGGTTGGGAAACTGAGCGACAAGATATGAACATATACTTGGCGGTGCTATTACTTATCAAAAATAATTCTATACTAGTTGATAATAGATATCAATAAGTTTAGGAGTTAGAATGGATTAAGTCAAAGTTAACACTGATTGAAACAGTCATAATCTTAGCTTCTATGTCCGCATAATACCTTCAAAACATAGCATATTAATGAGAAAATATTTTGATACTCAGACTGTTGAGACAAAATATTCGGGCTTGATGCCGTTTCGCGATATGCCTCTGGCATTAAGCTCCGCTTATCGCAATTATGCGGTTTTCAGTATGGTAATTGCAGTACTGAAGCACATAGTTATTTTGTTGTATTGAAAGCAATTAGGCTCGAACCACGATTTTTTATTAGCAAAGTAATCAAAATATTACAGAGGGTGCGGAAAACAGCTTGTTTTGTTTGTTTTGGCTGAAAACGTTTCAGCTAATACAACTATGTATTCTGCGTATTTGTACTAGATGCTTCTATTGCTGAATAACCCTGAGATTTTTGTGGTTTTGCCTTTGTCGTCTGCCTGACTTTTTATTGCATTATTATTTGTTTTTACAATTATGTCTGTTGTATTAAACACAATTAATTACGTAAGTGTAACAAATTGTTAGTACCAGCAAACACATTGCTCCTGATGATTTGTAAGAGTAACTTTGCGACAGACAAAATCTTTGTTAATTGTTCAAAACACTCGCCTAGTAAAGTATCTAGGAAATCCAACTAATTTTACATTGACAAATAAATCAACTTAAAATCCTCTGATTGAAGTTAAAAATAGCTAAGTCTTTTTTACTTGCAATCTCAAATTTGTAACATCACTTAGGTTGATTATAGCTAAAAATGATGCAATTAAGTATGTAGTTGCAACAAATTAAACTAGAGCTAACAGTGCTATGGAGAACAATTTAAGATTGCCTTTGTTAATTTAGTCTGATAAGTTTAAGAAAAGGTAAGCTTTTTATGAAATGTCTCTTATTTAACCAACTTTTAATTTCTTTGTTGCAATTATAACTAGCACTTATTCTGTGTTTACTCTAAATATTTTTTAGTAGGTATAAGACGCAACAATCACATTGCAGTCGAAGATATAAACTACTTTTTATACATACAACTATAGATACCAAAGGTAGGATATTTTATGGGTTTGCCACATCTACCAAAGGAAGTAATAAATTGAGATTACATAGTTAATCTATGTTATAAAAAGTACATTTTTCTGTAAATGAGCCGAGAGATGAATAAAGATATGTATAAATTTAGATTAGGAACGTTGTCCAGTAACAATATAAGCTACTCTTTGTCCAATATTTGTGGCATGGTCAGCCATTCTTTCTAAGCAACGAATCGCTAATCCCAATAGCAGGAAGGGTTCTAATAGACCAGGAACGTCGCGTTGCTGTGCTAAAGCATTGTAAACCTGTTCGTAGGCATTATCTACTGCATCGTCTAAGTGTTTAATATTGCGTCCGTTTGCTTCATCTAAGTCAGCTAAGGCGACTAAGCTGGTTGCCAGCATTGCTTGAGCGTGGTGGGACATCATGGCAATTTCTAACATTAGCGGATGCGGTGGATAGGGAAACAATTTCACTGCAATATTGCCTAAATCTTCAGCATAGTCACCAATACGTTCTAAATCGCGGACTAGTTGCATAAAAGCACTTAAGCATCGCAAATCCCGATCGGTTGGTGATTGATGGGTCATAATCAACGTACAATCAAGCTCAATTTGCTTATAAAAGCGATCGATTTTTTATCGAGATGAGGAAGTTCCTTGGATGCTGTTAAGTCACGGGCAAATAATGCTTGGTGACTTAGCCGAAAGGATTTTTCCACCAAAGCACCCATACGCAGTACATCTCGCTCTAAACGTCGGATATCGCGTAGTAGCTGGGATGGTTCTGGATTGTGATTATTGAGTATTGCTTTCACGCTTCCAGTCTCAAGTTGAGAATATAATTCTAAATATAGTCTTGACTATAGTGGTTTGACATCACCTTTGGTAATTCAATTTGTATCCAAGCTCCTCCAGTTTTCGGATGGTTCATTGCTTGGATTGAACCACCATGAGCGAGTATAATCTGCCGAACGATCGCGAGTCCTAAACCAGAGCCAACTATTACGGTTTTTGAGTCACTTTCCCCAACCATGTTGCGAGATCGAGCTGTGTCTCCACGATAAAACCTCTCGAATACATGGGGCAAATCTTGTTCCGAAAATCCGGTTCCGGAATCAATCACATTAATTTCTAACTTTGATGAATCATCGTTTTGACCTGGACTATTCTTCTTCGGAATAATTTTTGCTTCAACACTAATTTGAGTATGGGGTTTACTGTACTTAATACAATTATCAAGCAAATTGATAAATACTTCGTACATCCGGGTTGGGTCAGCTTGAATCCAAAGATTTTCTGGTGCGGAGTAGGAGAAATCGATTTGCTGTTTTTGTGCGAGTGGTTCGAGAGTCTCCCAGACTGAAGTCATCAAACATGCAATCTCAACAGCTTGGAGTTGCAACTGCATTTTCGGGTTGTTTTCGAGTTGGGTGAGGTCTAACCAGCTTTGTACTAAGTTAATTAGACGGTCCACTTCCAACATCAAGCGGTCAACCCAACGCTTGAGGGGAGAATCTAAACGGTCTTGGAGGATTTCCACCACCAGACGAATTGAAGTTAAGGGGGTTCGCAGTTCGTGGGCAAGGTCGGAAAAAGAGCGATCGCGGGCAACACTTGCATCTCGTAACGGCTGAAAGTTTTCCAGAAATACACCGACATGTCCCTGTGGTAATGGCAAACTAGTTGCTCGTAAAACCATAGGCTTTACATCTATCACTGCCTGCGGACTTTCGCAAGAGGGGTGGAACTCCCATTCCTTGATTTGCAGCGAAGTGCGATCGCGAGTCAATTCAATTAAGCGATCGAGTTCGTAGGAGCGAACTAATTCCAGTAGCAAACGTACCTGTCCCGGTTGCCACCGCTCCAAGTACAACATTTCTCTTGCTTGTTCGTTGCACCACAAAAGCTGATTTTCGTCATCTACCTGAAGATAACCAATCGGTGCAAACTCCAATAAATCCTGATAAGTTTGTAGCTGCTGCTGTAAATACTGCCCTTGATATTTTACCAAAGCAATTTCATGGCGCAGACGCGGGATTAACAGCAATGATAAACTTAGAGGCGATCGGGCTGTCAAAGGTCGCAACATCTGCGCTAGATAGCGATTTAACTGATATTGCTGCCATACCCAAAACCCGACACCCAACAATAATCCCAAACATAAACCCAATACAAACATCACGAGTCGTTAGCTGCCTGGTTCTAATTAAGACTAACAACTATCCAAAGCGATAGCCAAATCCGCGCACAGTCACAATATAATCTGGATGGCTGGGGTCTTTTTCTAATTTCTCCCGTAACCAGCGAATATGTACGTCTACCGTCTTGCTATCCCCAACAAAATCTGGACCCCAAACTTGGTCGAGTAGCTGTTCCCGCGACCAAACCCGCCGCGTATAGCTCATGAATAATTCTAGCAGGCGAAATTCCTTCGGCGACAAATTTACCTGCTGTCCGCGAACCAATACTCGACATTCTTGAGGATATAAAGCCACATCTTTGTACTGTAAAACTGGTGCAGGTGGTAAGGCGCTTAACCTTTGACGACGAAGTAGAGCTCGACACCTAGCAACTAGCTCCCGAACACTAAAGGGTTTAGTTAAATAATCATCCGCTCCCACTTCCAAACCTAAAACGCGATCGGTTTCGCTACCTTTAGCGCTCAACATCATAATTGGAACTGGATTACCTTGATGACGTAGTAAACGACATACATCTAAACCATTGACCTGTGGAAGCATCAAGTCCAAAATCACTAAATCGAAGTTTGACTCGCCTGAATTCGCTTCGCTACTTTTCAAATACTCTACTGCCGCACGTCCATCGCTCGCTGCAATTACCTCGTAGCCTTCTCCTTCCAAAGCTAATACCAGCATTTCTCTGATTAGTTCTTCGTCTTCAACTACTAAAACGCGGCTGATTTGACCGAATTCCGATGCGGGTGGGTATTTTGCCAATTCACTGGTGGTATACATCAATAAAAACTACAAAATAAGGGTCTTTGAATATCTCAATCTAATTATCAACTCTCCGTGCAATTACGCTGAGTATTTCGTATTTAATTTAGCACGTTGTAACATATGTAACAGTAGTCCCTATAATTATAGACCAATCTCGGTAGAACTAATTAGAATGTTTAATCTAATTTGAAAATTAGTAAAGATATCCAAGGGACAAAGACGGGAAATAAAAGTACTTCCAAATTAAACCTACAGAATATTACCTAAATCTAGACTTAACTCGACAAAAGCAGTTTTGGTGTTAGAGACTTCTAAATAAAAATCTCCAAATTTTGTCGCGATTAGGATAACGCAATACATTTTAAGGGTTTGGTGTTATGAACTCGGTTAAGAAAGCACCCGACAATACCTAATTCCATTCAAAATTCACACCAAAAATTCATAGAATGGTTAAATTGTCAATTTTTGATTGTGAGTATGATTAAGTTTTGTATCTTTTTTAATCGTGATTGATTGAAAATTTTTATGAACCAAATGCAGTTATGAATAGGAATAGAGAAATATTAGCCCCGAAACAACGATTTTATTAGCTTTATCAGGGATAATTTTTTTAATTAAGTAAACTGCTCCCCTAAGAATACTATTTTTCTATTTTAGCCCCAGAATGCTTGTTTTGCGTTAAATTAATTGAGAATAGAGTCAATATTGATGAAAGTTAATTATATATTTAGTCTCTTGCTCTCATTTTTTATAAGAAGTATTATCCTTGATGTAGATAGATTACTAAGATTAATGATTTGTAAATACATTTTTTTAATAAATCAATCTTTTACTATTAATTAAGCTGATGTTATGAATTTCCACAATTCAATAAATTCGAGAACTTAGCAACCAGGTGAGAAAAGAAAGCAGGAAATGACAATCATATTGACTAACGATGATGGTATTGATGCTCCAGGAATTCGGGTACTACTGGAAGCTGTGAAAAATTATGAAACAATTATCGCTGCACCTAAAGACCATCAATCGGGCTGCGGACATCAGGTGACTACAAATCGCTCAATTTCTCTCTACCCTCGTTCGGAAGGAGAATATGCGATCGCGGGAACACCTGCCGATTGTACCCGTATTGCTTTAACTCATATTTGTCCCAATCCAAAATTTGTATTATCCGGGATTAATGCTGGGGGAAATTTAGGAGTAGATGTATATATCTCTGGGACTGTTGCTGCGGTTCGCGAAGCTGCGATGCTTGGTGTTCCAGGAGTGGCAATTTCTCATTACCGTAAGGGTAAGCTTGATTACAATTGGGTTGCTGCAAAAGAAATGACGGTGAGAGTGCTGGATAATTTACTATCCCGTGCTTGGGAAGTAGGTACTTTTTGGAATGTGAATTTACCCCACTTCCAGTCAGGAGAACCGGAACCAGAAATTATTTTTTGCCAAGCTTGTAGCAAACCTCTACCAGTGAATTATCGCGTTGAAGGCAATGACTTTTATTATCAGGGGGACTATAGTAAACGCGATCGCACTTCTGGTAGTGATGTTGATGTTTGCTTTTCTGGCAATATCGCTGTGACACAATTAAGGGTTTGAATTGGGAATTATGTATTTATGAACTATTTTTAGACGACCCACCGGGTCGTCTCTACGACGTTTTCACTGATAATTCATAATTCATAACTCAAAACTCCTAACTTCTTAATCTTCGCTTCCTTGAATCATCGTCATTAAACGGTCTAAAGTGTGGGTGAGTTGGGAAAGCTTTTGTAGCGAATCGTCCTGAGTTTCCGCTAGTGTTTGTACGGCATCGCACAATGCTAATATTTGATATCCTTGCTGCTGGATTTGCTTACCTTGCTCCTCCATCTGCACGCTGAGATTATCCATGCGATCGCCTAATCTATCTATTGTTTCTGTAGTCGCTAATACTGCTTCTCCAATTTGCTCGACGATTGACTCTAACCGATTTACTTTAGTTTCAAATCCAATTGCAACCATTTTCATCGCACCTCGTTTTTAACAAAACAAAGAATTATTCTTTGACTCGTTTTCAATAAATTAACTTTTACCTAATAATCTTATAACTGCAATATTAATCACTATTACTAAAAACATAATTGGTAAATAGCACAGTTAGTTTTTATACTTTACAAAAGTTTACACTTTTTATCTCAGCTACTGGTAATTTATTGCTAGAGCATTTGTGAGATTCCTCGGAAGATTTTGGATTCGCAAGCTGGGGAAATATTCCAATACCTGCCTTCCCCAAATATCTGTTTAAATATGTTCAAAATCAAATATGCCCTAATAGCTTCAGTAAAAATACTTTACTTGTGGTAAGATATAAGACTATTGATTCAAATATACACATTGAAATAGGGTTTTTACCCACCATAAGTTATCTTAAAGTTCCTTTATATTAAGTTTATGAAAAATCATCACTAAGGGAATATCAATGAAGATTCAGTGAATATACGGTTGATGGTAATTGTATTTTTGAAAGCAAAGTTTATAGTCAAATAAAGGATACGTATTTATACGTTTTGGCATACTTTTTTGCTAAAAATTCGATTTAGAGATGTACCAAATACAATTTCTCAAAAAATTTCAGAGTGCAAATACCAAAGCTTGGGAATTTGAAATTCAGCCTCACCCTTCTGTCAATTCTCTATCCAAGCGAATTTTAGATATTATGGGTAGCGCGATCGGATTATTAATTTTAGCGATTGTATTTATTCCAATCGCTATGATTATCAAATTCGATAGTCCTGGTCCAATTTTCTTTACCCAAGAACGCTATGGGTTGTATGGCAAAACTTTTAGGATTTGCAAGTTCCGCTCGATGGTAACGGATGCAGAACAGTTAAAGAATTTAGTTAAGAATGAATCAGAAGGATTGATATTTAAGAATAAAGATGATTTTCGGGTGACGAAAATTGGTCGTTTTTGCGAAGTAGTAGTTTAGATGAATTACCGCAATTTTGGAATGTGTTACTGGGTGAGATGAGCTTGGTGGGAACCCGTCCACCAACTGCCGATGAGGTAATGCATTACAATCAACGTCATTGGCAAAGGTTGAATGTGAAACCAGGATTAACTGGTGAATGGCAAATTAATGGGCGATCGCACATCAAGGATTTTGAGGAGGTTGTTGATTTAGATTTGCAGTATCAGCACAGGTGGCATCCCATGTATGATGTATTCGTCATCCTCAAAACAATTTATGTGATTGTCGCTAGAGTTGGGGCTTTCTAAGAATTTTTGATTTATAGTTACCTATAAATGCATATAGGGTTACAGTATTCCTGTAACCCTATATTTGTGTGATTGATGAGTATATTCGGTTGATTAGAAAGAATTACCAGCTTGCTGTAAAAACTGTTGTTCCTCGGCTGTGGAGGTACGTCCTAAAATAACGTTACGATGGGGGAAACGTCCAAAGCGTTCAATTATTTCCATGTGACGGATAGCATATTCAATCGCACTGGCACTATCGGGATATTGACTCAGTTCTTTAAATAAATCAACAGCTTGACGTTGATCGTCTAGATTTTCGCTATGTTCAAAAGGTAAGTAGATAAACCAGCGTTGTACAGGCAATAAGATGCGATACGCTTTTAGCGTTAAGCTTTGCTTATCGTAACCCTGAAGTATGGCATTTTGTGCGACTGATAGTGCTTTCTCGTCTGTTGCAAATGCTTGAGGGGTATCGCGAAACAAGTTACGGGGGAATTGATCGAGTAGCAAAATTAGCGCTAAACAGGTTTCGGCTGAATTTTGCCATTCATCGAGCAAACCCTGTGCAGCTTGCTCATAATCTTGGAGAAAGCGAGAACGGATTTGGTTGTCAAATTCTGAATCTTGGGAAAACCAAACATTTCTCGGTTTGCCGTAACCTGGTTCGGTGGGAATACCAAACCAAAAGTCGAGAATTTCGTTTGCCTGGGACATGTTCTTATTGGCTCTTACAAAGCACTTGCCTCATTTTACGCATATTCGCAGGTAATTCAAAATTCATTGCTTGCTGAATCAAAATTGCTGGCACTGGAATTGTTGGTGTGGCTTGAACTGCGTATTTTAGTAATGTTCCATTGCCAAAGTCTTGTAATTCAAGATTTGCCGTAAAGTCATGGAAACTACCTTTCTCCAAGCGAAATTGAATGCGTTGTCCCAACTCTTCGGCAACATGGAGATAAATTTCGACTTGTGCTGTGAAAAACAAGAAAGCTTTTTGCGCTGCTTGGTACAGACGTTTTGCCTCTCCTCGTTGTGTCGCTGTGTCAGTTCGCCGAAAATCGGGATTTGTCAATTCCCCAGACACCAGTTCGCTTTTGATGATATCTGGGAAATATTGTACCCAACGTGGGTAATCGGTAAGTTGTTGCCATGCGTGCGATCGCGTTATTGGTAGGTACATCCAAGCTGTCACGGAACCACCCCACGCGGTATGGGATCGCGTTTCGAGAATTACTTCTCCTTGCATGACTTTGGCTTGTTGTTCTGGACTCCATACCATATTTGAACCTGGAATTACCGAGTCTGAGTTATAAAATGCAGACATCATAATTTCAGCTACTCCTCATCACTTCTGCTGCTATTTTTGGAATTAAAATTCAATGCGAATCGAGTTTAACTCACTAGTTGTAGTTCCAGTACAATATCTAAATTGTCCGGAACATAGTTGTCTCCTAAGTGATTTTTCCCAAAAAATTCATTAAAAATATGTCTTTTTTATAGCTTTTTTTGCCTTGTGTAAATATACTTGGTGCTTTCTTCAAACAAAAAACATCAAACATCCACTACTTTGAACCCGATATCCCAAATTGTACCAACTGTTTTATCATTTACTCGAAATTTCTCGCTTATCCCCGTGTATAAACCTTTTGACAGCTATAAGTTGAATATATTATTGCTGTAAGATGGCTCATAAGCATAGGTTTTGGCAAAATTTACCAACAAATTATAGTTAAAAATCATATTCCAATCGGATTGTTGGCGCTTTATCATATCTTTACCTCTTTGAGTAATTCTTTGACAAATTAAAAAAGATGAATCGAAAAGTGCGATAAATGGATTGGGAAACATTGAGATTCGGTATTGGTCGAAATCGATTCCCAGTCATGCGCGAGCTAAGATTGCTATTGTGGAATAAACTTAAAGTGGAGAGTTAGATACTATGTCGCAATCTTCAAAACTGAATCGTATATTTACTCAGGCTTTTGGAATGTTTCTTGGTATTGCGATCGCGGTTTGGGTGTTGCGGGGATTTGGTATCCCAATTTTGACTGCAATCCCAGGGGGGTTGATTTGGCTATTGCTGCTGCTAGCTATCGGAATGGGAATTATGGCTTTTGTACAGAAAACTTGGTGGCGTTTTTAGCTTGTATAGCAGAAGTCAGAGTACTCCTATGGGGTAGACACGTAGTGGCTTCTGTTAGTAGCAAGCTATAGGAGTACAGTTATATATGGCTTTTGGATTGTTTGACTGTACAGAGATGTAATTGCAATCTGCTGTATCTTTTTTATTCGATGCTGGGAGGAATGCAATAATGGTTCAAATTAGTCATTCTCTAACAGGATTTTGGAGCGACTTCACTAAACTTCTATCGAAGTTGCCGGAGAGTTTTTACTATTAAGCAATTATCGAGCGGTATTTAGTTGGATATTTACAAACTTTTAAGTGGTAATTTACTGTTGTTAAATTTGGTGTTTTCAATAATTTTTTATTCTGGATTCTAGTTAGTCAAATTTTTTGACTTTTTTTATTTCCAATTTTTGAAGTCCAAAAATTCGCAGAATTCCATCTAACCATAGAGGTATACTAAAAACGGCTTGGAGTTTAGCTTTTAAACGCGGAGGTTCGCAAAGTGAAACGCAAAGTTACGCAGAGAGAAGTTGGTGAAGAGCTAAGTTGGTGGGGGAAGCTTCGCTACGGATAATATTTGCATTTTTGTGTGGATGATAAAAGTTAAATTATTAGCCGTTTAAAGTATATTCTCAATTATTAAATATAATCAAGATAACATTCTCAAGTTTAAGAACAATGGATAGAGAAAATCACAAAATTTTACTGATTGATGACCAACAAACAGATTTAGATTTTCTATCCGATATTCTCATCGACAAGGGCTATATTGTTGAAAAAATTGATTCTGGGGAAGAAGCAATGGGAACAACCCTAAGTTTTTATCCAGACTTAATTTTGCTTGATATCAGAATGCCTAATGTTGATGGATTTGAAGCATGTAAATACTTGAAAGCGAATCCGAATACTCAACATATTCCGATTATTTTTTTGAGTGCTGCCAATGAAATTGAAGATAAGATAACTGCGTTTAAAATTGGTGGTTGTGACTATATTACTAAACCCTTTCAACCAGAGGAAGTTTTAGTTAGAGTTGCAAACCAATTACAAATCCAAAAATTACAAAATCAATTACGCTTAAAAAATCAAGAATTAAATATTGAACTGGAAAATAAACAGCATTTAGCGGTGGAATTGCAAAACCGCAATCAGCAAATTGAATTAATTTTAGAAACGGCACAAGTTGGTATCTGTTTGATAGATGAGTGGGGATATTTTGTTGATACAAATCCTGCTTATTGTCAGATGTTTGGATTGGAAAAAGATGAACTTATCGGACAATTATTTACTATCCATTATTCCCATTTGAATCAAGCCGAACAAGCAGCACTAATTGAGAGATATCGCAATTGTATTCTTCATAATACCCATTTAACTCAACAAAATATCACCTTCAATCACGAAAAACACTCCCTATTTGATGGGGAGATGACATTGGGGGTGTTTCAGAAGAAAAATGGCGAAAAATACGCCGTAGTTACTGTCTTAGACAATAGCAAAAAATGCGATCGCGAACGTTATTTAGCTGCACTGGTGGAAATCAAGCGTCGGTTATTGGCTTTCGATACCTGTGTAAATTGTTATGGAGAAATTATTAAAATCTTGGGAAATGCTTCCCAAGCTAGTCGGGTTTACTATTTTGAAAATCATCGCACTGCTGATGGTAGTTTGCTAATGAGTCAAAAAGCTGAGTGGTACGCTGGGGGGATTCATCCGGAAATTGAAAATCCGAAATTGCAAAATCTTTCCTACAGAGATTTTTTCCCTCGCTGGTTAGATACTTTAGCGAAAGGTGAAATTATTAGCGGGATTGTTGCGGATTTTCCCGATCGCGAACGTGAAATTTTAGAACCACAGAATATTCTCTCGATTCTAATTTTACCAATCATTGCTAATGGGGAATTTACTGGCTTTTTAGGATTTGATAGCTGTCAAAATGCCAGGATATGGGAAGATGCGGAGATTGATTTTTTGCAAGCTGCGGCAAATTCCCTTGCTTTAGCACACGAACGGGAACATGCTGAAAATGCCCTCCAACGACAATTAGAGCGCAGCTATTTACTCAAAAATATCACCGATAAAATCAGATCGGAACTCGATACCCAGAAGCTTTTTGCCACAGCAGCAGTGGAAATTGGTAAAGCATTAAACGTCAGCAGGGTTTTAATTCATAGTTATGAAGCTGGTGAAATTCCGAAAATTCCCCTTTTAGAAGAATTTTTAGTTTCAGGTTATGTTTCCTTACTCAATTTTCAAATTCCCGTATCCGGGAATCTACACTTAGAAAAAGTTCTATCCCAGGATCGAGCGATCGCATCAGATGATGTATATCAAGAACCACTTTTGGAGAACCTAACTGATATTTGTCATCAATTCGATGTCAAGTCAATGCTGGCAGTGCGAACATCCTATCAAGGTAATTTAAATGGCTTGATTTGCCTCCATCAGTGCGACAAACAACGCAAGTGGACAGAGGGAGAAATCGAATTACTCGAATCTATTGCTGCCCAATTTGGGATTGCCTTTTCCCAGACAAAGCTGTTGGAAAATGAAAAACAAGCAAATATTCAGCTTCAACAACAAATTCACATTCGTCATCAAGCTGAAACCGCTTTGCGTACCAGCGAGCAAAAACTGCGTCAAAGTGCCGAAAAACTAAGCCAGCACAACTTAATTTTGACGGAAATTGCCAGTAAGCAAGTATTGTATCAAGGTAATTTTGATAAAGCTCTCAGCGAAATAACCGAAACAGGAGCTAGATACGTTGGTGCAGAACGGGCAAGTATCTGGCTTTATGATGATACTCCACCAGTAATCAAATGCCTCGATTTATTTGAATTAAGCATTAACCACCACAGCAAACCCGACATCACATTCGCGATCGCAGCATATCCAGCTTTTTTTCAAGCTTTAGATTCCGACCAAGTAATTATCAGCGAAAATCCCCTTACCGATTCCCTCACTCAAAAACTCGGAGAATCCTATCTAATTCCCCACAATATTACCGCTCTTTTACACATACCCATACACTTAGGAGGAATTACAGTCGGGGTATTCTGTTTAGAACAGGTGGGAATTTCCCATACATGGACATTAGAAGATATCAACTTTGCGCGATCGCTCTCGAATTTGATTTCCCTATCACTAGAAGCACGACGTTCAACCCGTGCGGAAGCAAAACTAGCATCAGCTTTCCGTTCATCCCCCGATCCGATTGCACTGGTAACTTTCCCCGATATTCGTTACATCGAAGTAAACGACAATTTCTGTCGAGTTTTTGGGTACAATCGGGAAGAAATTATTAATCATAGTGCTAAAGAAGTAGAAATTTGGGCAAATATCAACGATTGTACCCAAATTTTAGAAATATTGAACGAATCCCAAGCAATCCGCAATCATGAAGTTGAACTTCGCATCAGTCACAGTGAAATCAGAACAATGCTCTTTAGTGCGGAATTAATCGAGATTGACGCACAAAAATATTTACTCGGTACAGCTAGGGATATTACCGAACGCAAGCAAGCTGAAAATGAAAGTCGCTTATTACTTTTAACAACCCAAGCAATTAGTCGAGCAGTTAATGTTGATAATGCCATTTCCCTAGTGCTACGCTTAATCTGCCAAACCATCGATTGGGAATTTGCCGAAGCTTGGGTTCCCGCATCCTCAGGTAACAGCTTGGAATATCGATTGGGATGGTACAGCGAAGATAGTAACCTCAAAGAATTTAGCGATCGCGGAACCGCGATCGCATTCCCCCAGGGAATCGGATTACCGGGAAGAGTTTGGCAAAACAAACAGCCAGAATGGATTGAGGATATCACCCAAACCCCAGAAAATATCTTTTTAAGAAGTGCGATCGCTAAGGATGCTCGATTAAAAGCAGGCTTTGCGGTTCCCATCCTGGCAAAAGACAAGGTACTATTCGTTTTAGTATTTTTCAAAAGTGTCAAATTACCCGTAGATCGACGCTTACTCTATTTAGTCAACACTGTAGCTGCTCAATTAGGGATATTAATCCAGCGCAAAGAAGCAGAATCTGCCCATCTCCAAAGCGAAGAACGGTTACAGCTTGCCCTCGAAGCTAGCGATTTGGGAATGTGGGATTGGAACTTAGAAAGTGGTAAAATATATCGCGATTGGCGTTGGAAAAGAATGCTTGGGTACGAAGAAAACGACATTTCCGATACCCGTCAAGCCTTCCGAGAACTAGTCCATCCCGAAGATTTAGCTGGGATAAGTTCAACTTTAGGAAAATATTTACGCGGTGAGAGTTCAATTTACCGAGTTGAATTTCGGATGCGCTCAAAATCGGGAGATTGGAAATGGATTGAATCTTGCGGCAAAATTTTCGATCGCAACGAACATAATAAACCCCTACGTTTGACGGGGACACATCAAGATATTACCGAACGCAAGCTCTTGGAATGGGAATTAGCATTAAAAGAAGCTCGTTTGAATGCCTTTTTTAACAATGCTCCCGTCGGTTTGTGCATCTTAGACAAACAACTGCGGTTTGTCCAGATTAATCAACTGCTGGCAGAAATTAATGGTATCCCAATTGTCGAGCATCTTGGTAAGACTTTGAATGAAGTTTT
This sequence comes from Calothrix sp. CSU_2_0, assembly GCA_012034595.1. Taxonomy (GTDB): domain Bacteria; phylum Cyanobacteriota; class Cyanobacteriia; order Cyanobacteriales; family Nostocaceae; genus Brunnivagina. The sequence continues at coordinate 58,671 of JAAUPE010000014.1, forward strand.
ATGTCAAATTTCCGCTTTAATCGAACCGCTTTATCGACAGGTATTAACTACGGGAAAACCAATCCTCAACCAAGAATTAAACATTACATCTCCCAAAGAACCCAATATTTTACGTCATTTCTTAGTTTCCTATTTCCCCATACCCGGAGAAGATAGTCAACCTTCCGGTGTTGGTTCGGTAGTAGTTGAAATTACTGACCTCAAACGTGCCGAATTAGCAATACTTGAAAGTGCCGATCGCGAAAAAGCAGTAACCCAAGCAATTCAACGAATGCGGCAAACACTCGACTTAGAAACCATATTTGCAGCCACAACCCAAGAACTACGGCAAGTATTGGGATGCGATCGCGTTGTTGTTTACCATTTTAATCCCGACTGGAGCGGTAAATTTGTTGCCGAATCCGTCGGAGATGGTTGGATTTCCCTAATTGAAGCACACAAACAGAATCCAGATTTAACCACAGGAGCTTTGGAAGACGGGGATTGCATTGTCCAAACAATGAACAGCAACGCTAGCCAAGTTATCGATACCCACCTCCAAGACACCCAAGGAGGAGCTTACAGTCGTGGAACTAGCTTTCTTTGCGTTGCCGACATCTACGCTGCTGAATTAGGCGACTGCTACATTCAACTTCTCGAAAGCTTCCAAGCCAAAGCATACATTACCGTTCCCATCTTTTGTGGTGATAAATTGTGGGGATTACTCGCAAGCTATCAAAATAGCAGTTCCCGACATTGGAAAACAGGCGAGATTAACATTGTCGTTCAAATTGGTAATCAGCTTGGTGTCGCACTCCAACAAGCCGAACTCCTCGCAGTCAAACAACGTCAATCCCAAGCACTAGAACAAGCCGCGATCGTAGCAGACGCAGCCAACCGTGCCAAAAGCGAATTTCTCGCGAGTATGAGTCACGAGTTACGAACGCCACTCAACGCTATCCTGGGATTTACGCAGTTGATGAGCCGCAATACCTTGCTAAACACCGAAAATCAGCAAAACCTCGCCATTATTAACCGTGCTGGAGAACACCTACTCAACCTGATCAACGACATCCTCGAAATGTCCAAAATCGAAGCAGGTAGAAGTAATCTCAACCTCAGCAACTTCGATTTAATCAAACTACTGGAAAACCTCAAAGAAATGTTACAATTCCGTGCCACTGCCAAGGGATTGGTACTGGTATTTGAATATGCAAATAACATTCCTCAGTATATCGAAGCTGATGCTAGTAAGCTGCGTCAAGTTTTGCTGAACCTCTTAGGTAATGCGATTAAATTTACTAAAGTAGGTAGGGTGACATTGCGAGTTTCACCAGATTTAGGAGAACTGCCAAATTCCAGCTATCTCAACTTTGAGGTAACGGATACGGGTTCTGGGATTGCACCAGAAGAAATCAAATTACTTTTTGAAGCATTTGGGCAAACCGAAACAGGTAGAAACTCCCAACAAGGAACTGGACTTGGTTTAGCAATCAGTCGCAAATACGTTCAATTAATGGGTGGAGATATTTCTGTTAGTAGTACAGTGAATGTAGGTAGTCGATTCACTTTTAATATTCAAATTGAGACTATTTCTAAAAATGATATTTCCAACATCACCAAGCAAAAGCAAATAATTGGTTTAGCACCAGAACAACTAACCTATCGAATTTTAGTTGTGGATGATGCTGAAGAAAGTCGAGATTTTCTGGTTAAATTACTTGGTTCAATTGGTTTTGCAGTCAAAGAAGCGACTAATGGGAATGAAGCAATTTCTGTATGGTCTAATTGGCATCCACACATAATATTAATGGATATGCGAATGCCAATTATGGATGGGTATGAAGCAACAACGGAAATTAAAAAACGCGAACAGCAAGAGAGAGAAAAAGTTTGTCCGTCATCAAACACAATAATCATCGCTCTCACCGCAAATGCATTTGCAGAACAGCGTCAAGCTATTATTGACATGGGGTGTGATGATTTTATTAACAAACCATTTCGTGAAGAATTTCTGCTAGAAAAAATTCAGCAATATCTCAAAATTGAATATATCTATCAAGAGGTAAATAATTCAAAGGTTGATGATATTAGAAATAAGGAACGGTTACTTTTATCTGATAACCAAGTAATGGAAATGTTGTCACAGTTACCCAGCGAATGGGTAAAAGAATTACATAATTTCGCTGCTAGCTGTAGCGATGATTTGATAATTGATTTTCTCGAAAAAATACCATTACAAAGCTCATTACTCAAAGGTTTTTTAAATGAGTTAGCTCGCAATTTCCAATTTGAGAAAATTATGGAATTAACACGTATAATTCCGAATCAGGATTAATTTAAATCATTTGTCTTTGGGGATTATATCTAAAACTTACGCATTCAATATCGCGATACCCATAACTTAAAATCATCACCGAATAATAACTACCAAATATCCTTATCTCTATTAGATTCCTAACCAAATTAACTCAAATAAACGCGATTTCTTAGATAATTAGAAACACTGGAAATTAACTTAATTCCCAGATAAATAACCACCATCGTACAAAGAACTAGAGAAATCCCCAATGAAGCACCTTTTAACATCCAAAAACTAACTAAAACTAACCCTAATATATCAGCTATCAAAACAGGTAAACGCTCAGAAATCGTCCAGGGTTCAATAACATCAATAATACTTGCGGATAAAATTTTAATCTTGATAGTAGCTAATAAATTAAACCAAACCTGACTCAATAAAATTATAATTGAACCCCATCCCAACCAAACAGACGAAAAATAAAAACCTAAGAGTTCGACAATTATTGTCGTCAAAGTAATAATATAAAAACTATCTAAACGAATATCTACAACTAACCTTTTTGCCTCAGTTATCTTCTGTAAATCCCGAACAGCCATTCTCGCTTGTTCAATACAAAACAGACACATTGCGATCGCAATTATTTGCTCGGTTAATTCTGTACCCCAAATCGCTTGTTTTAATATCCCGATACAAGCAGGAAAAAATAATAAAAACATAATTATAGAGATTCGTTCCATAGTCGATATATCTAAATTTTCAGTAATAATTAAACATGGTAATACCAATTTGAAAAAACAACGCGACAGATAGATATTTGTAGAGACGTAGTACTGCTACGTCTCTACCATTGGATGTGTTGCAATCATTATTTGAATTGGTATAATATCACGCGATTATGATTCTAATCAAATACATGATAAATAGCAAGAGAACAAGAAGACAAATAATCTACACATAACATATCCTCAACTTCCAAAGTCGAGGATATGTAGTAAATGGAATATTCCTTGCATCTAGATTAATTTAAATTAGTTCTTAAATTCACAGAACTAATCGCAAAAGGCATGTGAATACCTTGCTCTTTAGCATTCAAAACTAACTTCTTAATTCTACCTTTACTATCAAACAAACTCAAAGGAATTACCCCACCACCTTCTCTTTGAGAGCGTGCAGCTAAATTAACCTTTCCTAAACTCTTATCCAAACGGTCAAATGCCTCTATCGAAACTAAATATTCAGGATATTTGACAGTATCAGCTTGAATTTGTGTAGTTGCTCCAAAAATAGGTGTTTCAAAAACAATTGCTAATGGTCCAGGATTACCAAAACCTGTAAATAAAAGCGCATCTCCAAGTTCAAAACCAGCCGCAATTTCTGGTGTTTGGTCAAGTCGTAACAAATAACCAGAAGCTACACTTATTTGAATTTCCACACCTCGATAAGATGCCATGAGAAATGTAGTTTGTAGAGATGTTAAAGCTTTACCAAGTACTTGCCAATCAATTAAATCATCTGCTTGAAAATAACTTCTAATTTCTTCACTTTCCGAAAGTAATGGATAATTTGCTAGGGAATTTTGTAAATTGGGATGAACAAGTTGAGCTTGTTCTGATTCAGAAGTTGTAATAATCATTTCCGTTCCTTCGGTACTGTATTTTATAGATATAGATGCTTACTATTAATTACACATTGGCACAGTCAGTTTCTGGTTTGCCCTCGTTCGACTTAGAACTTATGCAAAAAAGCTGTATAAGTCTTGTCACCCTTTTTTTAGTTATCTATATATGATGTTTATGTAATAACCGTGACAGTTAGTAATACTGCACCGCTTCGCATTAGACGCTATTCTGCGTCTTCACTAAGAAAAATTAACGTTTACCGAAACTAGCAAGCCAGGGTTAGGATTTTCGTTTCTAAAATCCCGACCTGTCAGAAATAATGTTTAATATACAAACATGGCTTGAATCCGCAGTAAAGATTATGCTTGTATCAGAATTTCCCCTTACTTATTGGTATAGAGTCCTAAATTACTTTTTTTAATACATGGGTTTAGGCATAACAATGGTGTAACCTGACAACAATCGATACCTACTTAGCTGTAGCTAATTGATATACCAATTACGAAGTCGAGTAATTTAGTTGAGTAATTTAGTTGAGTAATTATGAAAGAAGTTTGGTTTCGCTGGCTAGTCTGGCTTGATTTTCGCCTAGCGCTATTATTTGTGCTAATCGTACCTTTAGTTTTATTCATCTGGGCATTTGCCCAAAAAGCTCAAACAATGCAGCATTTACTCGCGATTTACTGGCGAGTTGCGAGCTTGCTAGGAATAACACTTTATTTAGCGATCGCACAATACCCCATCAGTTTTATCTCTGGTTTGATAGCACGTATTCTCATTCCTCTATCGTTATGGTTTTGGGTAGATTTAAACGACGAAATCGAATATCAACCCAATAGCCTGTTCAAATTAATTTTCACCTCATGGCGATGGGCTACAACCGTTTATTGTGCCTTAGGTGCGATCGCATTAGTTCCATTTCTCGGTTGTGCGTTTTCCGGTAGCGCAATCAAGTCAAATTATTGCCAAGTGTGGTTTGAAGCACCCTTATTCTTCAAAGGAATTTTCCATGCCAATACCAAAACACCTTTTCTTGGAGTCTTAGCTATTGTCGGTCTAATCATCTACGTTCTATGCTTGGGTTACTTTGTTATCATCAAACTCGGCAAACAAGGACGTACAGCAGTAGAACAATAAAAATTAGGGCAATGGGCAAGGGGCAAGGGGCAAGGGGCAATGGACATCAAATAATTATTCAATCCCCAATCCCCAATTCCCAATTCCCAATCCCCAATCCCCAATCCCCAATCCCCAAATCCTATGATTGGCAAAAGACTCGAACAATACACAATTAAACATCCTCAAGAAGTCTTACTGGTCACGGCAGAAATTGACGGTGAAGAAGACCAAATTGCTATATTTAAAGGCTTCTCTAGTTCTTTAGTCCACCCTACAAACTTCGACCCCGATGTACCAGTTTTACCGGATGGTGCTAAAATACTCAACATCGATAGAGCAGTCAGTCCGTATAATCCCGATGCACCTCGTTATCTCGAACAAGGATTGTCTTGGGAAGTTATGCAAACTCGATTATTTGAGATTGGAGTCTAAATTTAGTGCGGATTCGCGTTAATTGATGAGCAGTTTGAATGCGAAAATTTTTGTTTTGAGGCTTTATTTTGATTCTTGTCTAATTCGCTCTAGGAGCATAACTTGAGCAACTTGGAGATTTAATATAGAAAACTCTATTTATCGGTACACCCGTAGATACTAAGCATTTTTATTAACAATTGACCTTTACGTCCGCATCAAGATATTGTAAAAAGTCTAACTGCTTGTTCCCTAAACACAAAATCATGTTAACTTATTATGAATAATCATAAACAATCCCCATAAATATCTTTCCTATCTAATACCATCCATAAATTTTTGGCATTCTCTAATTTTTGTTTTGATGAACACAAGCGTCATTAATCTGCGTTTGTGAAGAGCTTATCTATACGTTTAGCGCCCAAACGTATAGCCAAGATGGTATTTACTCAGAAACTCAGGGCATTTAATCGCATTTACATTCACACTCTCCCCATTCATGAATACAGTGGTGACTCTACGAACAGAAGAAGCGCCTCATGCTTCGCAGTCTGTGAAGCTAGTCAATCGTCAAATGATTGTGATTCTAGACTTTGGCTCGCAGTACTCAGAATTAATCGCTCGTCGCATTCGCGAAACTCAAGTATACTCAGAAGTCCTTTCCTATCGCACCACAGCCAAGCAACTTCGTCAACTGAATCCAAAAGGAATTATTTTTTCTGGAGGTCCAAGTTCAGTTTACGACCAGAACGCGCCCCAATGCGACCCAGAAATTTGGCAGATGGGAATCCCCATCATGGGTGTGTGTTATGGAATGCAGCTAATGGTGCAGCAACTAGGTGGGGAAGTTTCCCGTGCTAGTCGTGGGGAATATGGCAAAGCTTGCCTTTATATCGACGATCCCACAGATTTACTCACCAACGTTGAAGATGGGACAACGATGTGGATGAGTCATGGTGACTCGGTGACACAAATGCCAGGAGGGTTTGAGTTACTAGCACATACAGAGAATACACCTTGTGCCGCGATCGCAAGCCACGAAAAAAAACTATACGGGGTACAATTCCATCCCGAAGTTGTCCATTCCCAAGGTGGATTTGCATTAATCCGTAATTTTGTCTATCACATTTGTGACTGCGAACCAACCTGGACAACTGAAGCATTTGTCGAGGAATCAGTTAGGGAAATCCGTGCCCGTGTGGGCAGCAAGCGGGTTTTACTCGCTCTATCAGGAGGAGTTGATTCTTCAACCCTAGCGTTTTTATTACACAAAGCTATCGGCGACCAACTGACTTGCATGTTCATCGACCAAGGCTTCATGCGGAAGTTGGAACCAGAACGTTTAGTCAAGTTATTCAAAGAAGAATTTCATATCCCCGTAGAGTATGTGAATGCCCGCGATCGCTTCTTAAATTCCCTCACCAATGTCACCGATCCCGAAGAAAAACGTCGTATCATCGGGCATCAATTTATCAGAGTATTCGAGGAAGAGTCAAGACGGCTTGGACCTTTTGATTATCTGGCACAAGGTACTTTATATCCCGACGTAATTGAGTCAGCCGACACCAATGTTGACCCGCAAACAGGGGAACGGGTAGCGGTGAAAATCAAAAGTCACCACAACGTCGGTGGATTGCCCAAAGACCTGCGATTTAAGCTTGTAGAGCCTCTACGAAAGCTATTCAAAGACGAAGTTCGTAAGGTTGGACGCAATATCGGACTTCCAGAAGAAATTGTCAACCGTCATCCTTTCCCTGGTCCCGGTTTAGCAATTCGCATTTTGGGAGAAGTCACTGCGGAGAGGTTAAATATTTTACGCGATGCCGATTTAATTGTTCGGCAAGAGATTAACCAGAATGGCTTATATCACGACTGTTGGCAAGCTTTCGCTGTCTTGCTACCAATTAAAAGTGTGGGTGTAATGGGCGACCAACGTACATACGCATATCCAATTGTGTTGCGGATAGTCACCAGCGAAGACGGCATGACAGCTGATTGGGCAAGGGTTCCTTATGATGTATTGGAAGTAATTTCCAACCGCATTGTGAATGAAGTCAAGGGAGTAAATCGGGTGGTGTACGATATTACCTCGAAGCCTCCTGGAACCATTGAGTGGGAATAGGGCATAGGGCATAGGGCATAGGGCATAGGGCATAGGGCATAGGGCATAGGGAATAGGGAATAGTTATAATCCCCAATCCCCAATCC
>JAAUPE010000097.1 GCA_012034595.1 Calothrix sp. CSU_2_0
AATATGATGAAGAAGATGAAAAGATTATGCTTACATCCATCCCTTTTGAAATTGCAATTTTGGATTATATAATAAGGTGAAATTTAAATAATTTAAATTAAATTAAATAATAATGAATACATTTATCAAAGCCAGAATTGTCGAGACACGATATACCGTGTCTCTCTTCTCTACAAACAAATGGTAGGTTAAGAAGGGAAATGTATTATCTATCAACCGAACCCATAACAACATCAATACTACCCAAAATTACGAAAATATCAGCAACTTTTTGATTGCGGATTAATTGCGGTAAAACCTGTAAATTATTAAAATCTGCGGGACGAATTTTCCATCTCCACGGAAACATATTATCATCCCCAACAAGATAAACTCCTAATTCACCCCTTCCCGATTCAATCCTGACATAATGTTCACCTTGGGGAATTTTGAATGTGGGAGCAACTTTTTTGGCAATATATTGGTAATCAAAACTATCCCACTCCGATTTTACACCAGCTTGAATACGCTGTGCTTCCAAATTCTCATAAGCACCACCAGGCAACTTTGCCAATGCTTGTAGAAGAATTTTCACAGATTCACGCATTTCCCCAACCCGGACAAAATAACGTGCTAAACAATCACCTGCCATCTCCCACTTAATATCCCAATCAAAATCTTCATAACATTCATAATGGTCAACCTTACGTAAATCCCACTTTACACCAGAAGCACGTAACATCGGACCAGAAATTCCCCAATTTATCGCTTCCTCACGACTAAGAACACCTATCCCTTCCACCCTACGTCTAAAAATGGGATTATTAGTAATTAACTTCTCATATTCATCAATTTTTGGCGAAAAATAATTGCAGAAATCCTCACATTTATCAACCCAACCATAGGGTAAATCAGCAGCAACACCACCAATGCGAAAATAATTGTTATTCACCATGCGATAACCCGTCGCAGCTTCAAATAAATCAAGAATCATTTCGCGATCGCGCAAAGTGTAAAATATGGGAGTTGTCGCTCCAATGTCACCAATAAATGGTCCCAACCACAGCAAATGATTGACGATTCTCGCCAATTCCAACATAATCACACGGACATAACTAGCACGTTTAGGAATTTGCACCGCAGCTAATTTTTCCACCGCATTTACGGTTACAGCTTCGTTAAACATTCCCCCGTAATAATCCCATCGACTCACATAGGGAACATACATAATATTTGTGCGGTTTTCGGCTATTTTTTCCATCCCCCGATGCAAATAACCAATTACAGGTTCGCAATCCACCACGTCTTCCCCATCCAAAGTTACAATTATTCGGAAACACCCATGCATTGATGGATGCTGAGGTCCAAAATTTATTACCATTGGATCGGTTTTAGTTTCGATTCTCGACATATACTCAACTCCCTGTTTTTCCATTAATTCTGTTATTAGTGTGGAAAATTTCTAGGTTGCTGTCTTTCAGGTTATTCCGATTTTTTGTAAATTCTGGTTCTGTTTCTTGTTCCTATACGTTTCCAAGTTCGCATGTCCATCACTAGTTGGCTATGTATCGATGGGCATGCGAGATTGTAATTTGACTTTCTCAAAGTGACTCAATAGTGCGATCGCAATTTCTATTGTGGAGTCGCAACAGTTTTTTTTGGAAAGGGTAGATTCAAAGTCAGATTTTTCAAGTTCGCATGCCCATCGCTAGTTGGCTATGTATCGATGGGCATGCGAGATTGTAATTTGAATTTCTCAAAGTAATTGCTGTGCGTTCACAAAGTGACTCAATAGTGAGTATCGCGAAGTGACTCAATAATGCGATCGCAATTTCTATTGTGAAGTCGCAACAGTTTTTTTTGATTAGGGTATATTCAAAGTGATTTTTCTCAAGTTTGCATGCCCATCGCTAGTTGGCTATATATCGATGGGCATGCGAGATTGTAATTTGAATTTCTCAAAGTAATTGTGGTGTAACACTGCTCATATCATTAAACAAGATGAACTATTGACGCATTAAAATTTTTTTAGGCGTCACCCCAAACAAACGCTTAAAATGTACATTCAAATGGCTTTGATTGGCAAAACCAACAACTTGAGCAATATCCGCTAAACTCATTTTTCCCTGCAAAATTAACTCCTTCGCACGTTCTGCACGACTCCGAATCACAAATTGATGGGGAGTCATACCCGTAGATTGTTTAAATAAATGGGAAAAATAATGTGGACTCATTGATACTAATCCAGCTAATTCTATTAAACCCAAATCACTATTGAGATGAGCATAAATATAATCAATAATTTGCCGCAACTTGATTTGTGGCAATCCATTTGTATACTCTTGTAATTTCGGCTGACGCTGACAATAATGTTGCATTAAATGCAGTGATAAAGTATTCACCAGACTTTCTGCATATAAACGACTACCCAAAGGATTTATTTCTAAAATACCTCTTAAAGCTAAACCAATTTGATATATCAAAGGGTCAGAAGTGGCAAAATAAGGTAATAACTCAACTTTTTCTGATTCTCCATCTGCATCAATTGCACGGGCAAAAAAATCAGTTTCTATAGCCAGAATAATAAAATCCCCTTCTCCATCCCAAACAACCTCATGTCCAACATTTGCCGGGGTAATGACAACATCACCACCAACAACTGCATCTACTTTTCTACGTCCATCTAACTTGCGATCGCCATGAATTATATAATTCCCATGAGTAAAAATCCCCAGAGAATGCCATCTAGGAGTTGAAACTTCAGGAATTTCTGCACCAGGTTGACACATGTATACTAAACCGAAACCATGCCAACCTGTATACAAACTATGGAGAATTGGTGGACGGGGATATAATGTAAATGTTTGTTCTGCTTCCGTCAGGATTATTGGCTGATTTTGGTTCATAGAAAAAGGTAGATAATAACCTATGAATCTACTGTATCAAAACTCAATAGCAGCAAAAGCAAATGATTATAACTACATTCCCGCTATTCAGATAAATTAGCTGGTGAATGAAGTATATTATTTGAGTTTAAAACTGTCTATAAACACTTTCTCACTCATTAATTAAGACTCCTGACTTCTGAACCCTGATACTACATTTAACCACTACCTTCTTCCCAACTCATTGGAGAGGTATAGTCAGATAAAGCCAAAAAATCATTGTTTTTACCTTTACTTTCTGCATCTAATACTTTAATAACTTTATTGTAAATATCTTCTGCTTGTTGGGGAGAATCACCAATACTAGTTAATCCCAACTTGCCAAATTGCGACAAACAACCCATTAAATGAAAAACGCTTCCAGTTTCGGTTCCTGTTTCAAAATGCAAGCGATGATGGGCAATAATATCCATTAAATCATTCGGTAATAATCCCTTATATCTATCTTTTTGCAAATTATCAGTTGCAATATAATATTTAGCTCGACCTTGCTGACTATAAAACAAGCCAGTTGATAAATTATAATGACCATTTGTTAACAACTTCAAGGTCATAAAAGGATGAGTTGTTCCACCTTTTCGTAGGTTAATTTCAATCGCTTGAATATCCCATTCTCCATTCTCTTTTTTCACCGTTACAAAATCCACACCATACCGTTCGAGCGCACCTTTTGCGGCTAAATTCCTACCAACTTTTAACCCTAAATCTTGTAATTGCAAGCGATATTCAGCATCAGCAGGAAAACGACAACCAAGGTAAATTTGCCCATCAGGACCACCTAAAATTTGGTCATGAGTTGATAATATCTCCACATCACCAGTAGGTGTAATTCGTCCCTGAACACTAGGAGAAAGCTTAATTTCACCCTCCACAAATGCTTCTGCGATCGCACCTAATTCGGCAATGCGTCCAGAGAAGTTTTCCCAAGTTTCTTGACTTGCTTGAAAACGCATTACATCAAAAGCATTTAATATTGCTGTCACTCTTTCTGCATGGGTTCCTTGAGGTGGTGCTAAATCAACAATTGGTCGTAAATCTAATATGGCATTTCCTTCCCCAGAAATCCCTTCATTTAACTTGATAACCATACGTTTGAGAGTTGGTTGTCTTTCCCAAAGTGCTGCTGCTGCTTCAGCTAATTCTGTCGCATTCCAAACCCTTAGACTACCATCGGGATGGGGTACTCCTGATTCGGCAAATATTTGTCTGCTACCACTTTTTGTCCCCCAAATTTGTAAATCTGGAGCTGCCGCATATAATGGAACACCTAATTTTACCGATAATTCGGCTTCTAATTCGGTCGCATTATAGCAAGCCATAAAAGCTTTATTCATTCGCACTGCTTGACGAATTCTTTCTAACAATCGCGGACGTTCTAATATTTTTTGAGTGAGGGGTTTTTGGGAAGAATCGTAAGTTGAAAGCAGCAATAAACGATTTCGTGCATGGGAAAATGGAATCCCTGGTAATAGTTGTAAATAATAATCAATGATGCTTGGATGTAGCGGCATTGATGTTACATAAATTAATCTTGTGCGCGGATTTCGCAAACGAATTAAGGAGAATAATAATCTTTCCTCATAATGCTCGCAACCTTCAACTTTTTTAAGTTCCCGTTGGTCTATACTCAACGAGGGAATAACAACAATATCCGCATCGCTGTTGTCGAATAATTCAATAGTTTTCCAGCGATCGCGTAAACTAAGTTGAAGATGACGAAATTTATCAATTTGCTCGTTCGTCCCATCTAAGTGTGAAAGATTAGCGGTTTGCATACTATATAGTGCCCGAATAACTCCCTCTAGCTGCCATACTCTCAGGTATATCCCAAGAAACACGGAAATGTGGTTAGTTGTTAAATTTCTTTGAATTTAGTCTTGAAGTTTGCGATTACCCAATATCTTTCTGGTTATACCTTAAGGTGAATAAGATTAAAATTGGTTTACACCTTTAGAGTGATAATTTTTATCAAAGCAAAGTATAGATTGAAATTAAATCTATACGAATAATCCTTCATTACAGTGAATATTTTTAGTTAGTGACTATTGTCAGATTACAAAGGTACTTTTTCAGGTGTGAGGGCAAATGAAAGCGATTAATCGTCTTAGATTTGAGTGAATTCTAACCTAGTCATGATAAGTTTTGCACCTTAACTGACAATGGTAAATGAATTTTAAATGGGAACACACACAACCTAAACCTTGGAGAGAGTAATCAATCCAAGGTTTCGTTTTAGATAGTAGTTAGTAGTTAATGGTGAAGCAATGCTGCGGAAGAAAACCATTCTGTAAATGACTCGTAAAACCAGAAAGGGTTACTTGTTAATGCTGAGTAATGAATTATCGGGATTTTGCCAAAGATATAAATTACTCGTAATTATTAACTATTAACTATTAACTATTAACTATTACCAATTAATCATTAATTCTTAAGTTATCACACAGAGGAAAATATGCCAGAACAACAATTACAACCACCACAAAATCAGAACCCACCAGGGTTAGAATCGCAAATGACACCGAAACCCCAAGCAGATGATGAAAAATATCGGGGTAGTGGTAAATTAGAGAATAAAACTGCCCTAATCACAGGTGGGGATAGCGGTATTGGACGTGCAGTTGCGATCGCATATGCTAAAGAAGGAGCAGATATAGCGATTATTTATTTAAACGAACACGAAGATGCCAAAGAAACCAAAAATTTAGTTGAAAAATATGGTCGTCGTGCAGTTGCGAGACTCCTACGGAGTCGCTTCGCGAACGCAGGTGATATTGGAGAAGAATCATTTTGCCAAAATGCAGTTCAACAAACGATTGATGAATTCGGTAAACTCGATATTCTTGTGAATAATGCAGCAGAACAACATCCACAGGAAAATATCGAAGATATTAGCAAAGAACAGTTAGAAAAAACCTTTCGTACTAATATCTTTTCCATGTTCTTTCTGACTAAAGCTGCAATGAAACACTTGCAGGAAGGTAGTGCAATTATTAATACTACTTCTGTCACAGCTTATAAAGGTAGTCCCCAGTTACTTGATTATTCCTCTACAAAAGGAGCAATTGTTGCCTTTACTCGTTCGCTATCACAAAATTTGATTGAAAAGAATATTCGCGTCAATGCCGTAGCTCCAGGTCCAATTTGGACACCTTTAATTCCTTCTACTTTCCCTGAAGAAAAAGTAGCCAGTTTTGGCAAACAAGTACCAATGCAGCGTGCTGGACAACCGGAGGAAGTCGCACCTAGTTATGTCTTTTTAGCTTCGGATGATGCATCGTATATATCTGGTCAAGTACTCCATCCGAATGGTGGTGAAATAGTTAACAGCTAATACCAATTATTGCTGAAGTTGCACATTATTTGGACTTTTCCCCACAATAAAATTACCCCACCCTAACCCCAGGGCTGTTTAATTTTCTAGAGAAAATCAGTTTAGCACATGTACTGTAAGGGCGGGATAACCCCGCCTCTACAAGTCTAATAAGAATTATTGACTTGGGACTTGATTGGGAAATAATGAAGGGTCAAACTGTTGCAAACCTCGTTTAACCGCATCACTATTAATATTTTGATTTGCAGGTAAATTACTTGGTAAGACAGTTGGAATGGTTGAATAAGGCGTATTATAAATTTGTGTGGAACTTGCTGCTGGTGATGTTAACTGCGTTGTATTTGGTAATGAGTTACTACTATTAAAATTATTGGTATTAAAATTAGTACTGGAATTAACGTAGCTGCTATTAATATTACCGTAATTAGTCCCGTAAGATGTTGATTGCTGATTTGTTAGGGTTGGTTGTGGTAATCCGGTTGTATTCGGGGTACTATTTATCCCTTCTGTAGTTAAGCTCGTAGGTGATTGATAACCCTGTGAATAAATTTGGTTTGCTTGTTGCTGTTGTCCAAAGCTATTAACAGAATTAGGATTTAGAGAATTAGGATTTAGAGAATTAAAATTAGAGTTAGGAAGACTACCTGGATTGGGACTAAATAGTTGATTAGATGAAGGTTGTAATGAATTGAGATAATTGCTATTGTTTGAAACTGACAAATTACGATTACTAATAGATTGGTTAAGCGTGCCTTCTAAGGAATTAACCGCAATATTTTTTTGATAATTTCTTCCATAAAAACTATTTCTTCTATCCCCTAACCTCAAATTAGAGGAAGATTCTGTGCCATCCTCCTGAGAAGACGACTGATTCAACGAATTTAAACCTAAAAATCTATTATTATTTTGAACATTTGCAAATTGCAATAAATTATTAGCTTGCGTAATAAAAGGATTCTTAGCCACCGATGAAGACTTAACACCTTCTACAGTCGAATTAAGCTTAGTATCACTTGCTGTATTTTTCTTACTAATAGCTTCTTCCAAAGCGCTCTTATTGCCTTTTTTGGATTTAGAGCTTGATTCAACTAAATTTAACGTTGGCTGCAAACTTTGCTCAAAGTCGTAATTTAACACCGATAAATTATCAATATCAGCAACAACTGCCTTATCTTCAGCCGAGAGTGATGAATTTGCTTGTGTTTGTGTCGCAACTGGCTGAGATTGCTTAGTAAATATATCTGGACGTGACCAAAATTCTCTAATTACTAGTCCAACAATAAACAAGAAAATAGCAGTTCCCCAAAAACCTGGACGTGTTAAATTCCATAACCTAGCTTTGAGGTAGCGAAAGTATGGAGATGGATAACGACGATTTTTCATATATTTGGGGAGTGGGGAGTAAGGAATAGTAGTTTAAATATTCTGGGTGTTATGTGGACGTAATCTTTAATTTCATCCTAGCTGCCAATATAGGCATCAGTCACTAAGTATGGAACATAATAGTCAAAATTTTAATTACAATAATTTATCTCAGTGAATTCACTGTTATTGACATCCATGATATTTTCCTTCCCCACTCCCGAATCCTACTCCCCATACCTCCTATCATAAGAAATATAAAAACATTTGCCAAAGCTTAAGGGCATAGTTATCTAAAATCAATATGGGCAGTATTTGGGAACTCGATTTTTACTCGCGTCCAATTTTGGACGAAAATCAGAAAAAAGTTTGGGAAGTTTTGATTTGCGAAAGCCCCTTGGATGTACGCACAAAGCCAGATTCATTGTTTCGGTTTACTAAGTATTGTCCGAGTACAGAGGTAAACTCGGTGTGGTTGCGAACTGCAATCCAAGAAGCGATCGCATCTGCGGGAGAATCACCAAGTCGCATCCGCTTCTTTCGTCGGCAAATGAACAATATGATTACCAAAGCCTGTCAAGATGCAGGTGTTTCCGTACAACCGAGTCGCCGAATTTTGATACTACATAACTGGTTAACCGAACGCATGGAGCAAGTATATCCAAATCATCCTGGCTTTCAAGGTGGGACAAATCCCTCCGTGCGACTGGATGCACCGCTTCCGCAACGTTTACCCGATGCTTTGGAAGGGGAAAAATGGGGATTTGTGACTTTGAGCGCTAGGGATTTTGCGGATATGCCAGAGTGGGATATTAGCTTTGGGGAAGGATTTCCACTAGAAATGATGGGAATTAGTCAAGAAGATAATATACCCGGTGTGCTGCTTTTCTCATCCAGAGCATTACCTTTAGCAGCTTGGATGTCAGGGTTGGAGTTATCTAGTTTGAGATTTGATGATACCCAAGGAGCAAGACTGGTGCTAGAGACTGGTGCAACCGAAAGCTGGATTTTAGCAAATATCGGTAATCCCAGTACGAAAACTGAAGCCAAAGCTTTTGAACAAACAAAGCAAAAAGCTCATGGAGTGCATTTTATTGGTATCCAGTCAAGCCCAGAATCGGAATCTTTTACTGGCTTTTGGCTTTTGCAGGAGGTCATTCTGCCGTAAAGTTGTTGAGGGGTAAAAGGAGTAAGAGAGTGCGATATGCCGACCGCATTAAGCTTTACTTATCGTACTATCTCGCTTGCTTCAACCAAGTTCACAGCCAGCTACTATCATGGGGTTTTCTCAATCACCGCTCTCATCGTTTGCCGAAGAACTCCTAGAACTTGCCATCAAGTCAGGGGCAGAGGTAGCGGAAGTGTATCAATCGCGATCGCATTCTCAACCAGTTTTTTTTGAGGCAAATCGACTTAAACAAATCGAAACTAGCCAAGCGGAAGGTACGGTTCTGCGATTGTGGCATCACGGCTGTCCTGGACTTGTGGTTGCCTATGGTTCGGTGTCAGCGCAAGCAATGGTGGAACGGGCATTGGCTCTAAGTCAACTCAATCCACCTGAAGTTGTCGAACTAACCAGCGCCCAAGGGTCAGTTTATCCCGATGTGGGAAAACATGTGCCTTTGGAACAGTTGGTAGCTTGGGGTAAGGAATCAATCACCTTGATTCGCAGTGCCTATCCGGAGGTGATGTGTAATGGTGATTGGGAACGGGATGTGGAAACTACTCGCCTTGTGAATACTAAGGGTTTAGATTGCTACTACACAGATACAACGCTTAGTTGTTATCTTTCTGCGGAATGGGTGCGTGGTGACGATTTTTTAAGCGTCTCCGACGGTCAAACTCAACGTAATTTTTTACACTCTGAAAAAGTCGCAGAGCAAATTCTCCAGCGTTTAAACTGGGCACAAGACAACGTTGCCCCTCCTACCGGAAGGGTTCCAGTGTTGTTCACTTCCAAAGCGGCAGATATGCTTTGGGGAACCGTACAAGCCGCTTTAAATGGCAAGCGAATTATCGAAAACGCTTCACCTTGGGCAGAAAGAATTAATACAACAGTAATTTCACCAGGTTTGACTTTATATCAAGACCCGATTACAGGTCCATTTAGTTGTCCGTTTGATGATGAAGGTACACCAACCCAGCCTTTAATCTTTATTAGAGATGGAGTGCTGGAAAATTTTTATTGCGATCGCGCTACAGGACGTAGTTTAGGTATCAGTTCTACAGGTAACGGTTTTCGCCCTGGTTTAAGTAGTTATCCCACCCCTGGATTGTTTAATTTTATAATTCAACCGGGAACAACACCGCTAAAATCTTTAATTTCCCAACTCGATGATGCTTTGATAGTTGACCAAATGTTGGGTAGTAGTAGCGGGATTTCGGGCGATTTTTCGATCAATATTGACTTAGGTTATCGCGTTAAAAATGGTGAGGTGATTGGGCGTGTTAAGGATACGATGGTCGCAGGTAATGTTTATTCTGCCTTGAAACAATTGGTGGGTTTAGGCGACGATGCAGACTGGAATGGCTCTTGTTATACACCTTCGTTGGTAGTTGAAGGGCTTTCGATTATTAGTAAACATTAAGGGATTTTGGATTTTGGATTAATACATATACGTAGAGACGTTCCGGTGGAACGTCTTCTTCAATTAACCATTAACCATTAACCATTAACCATTAGATGTTACGATTGACTTCTAATTCCTAGCCCAGTCAAGCATTTTATTTCTTATAGTTGTACAAAAGTATGGCGTAGCCTGCTTCATCATTAGAAGTACAAGCGTTCGTCCTGCTCAAAAGACGAAATCTTTATTAAATTAACATTCTGACTTCTAACTTCTGATTCCTGATTCCTGACTGCTGAATTCAATCTTTTATTGACAACATTTATGCCTTCCCCTGTTCTCCCTTATCGGTTCCGCAACTTGTGGCAACCAAGAAAAGGTTTAGCGATCGCAGAGGCTTCGGTAATTGGATTAGTCGCTGCTTTGTCTGCGGTGCTGTTGAAGTTTGGTTCGGGTGCGTTGGGAACTTGGCGAGTACATACGTCCCATCTATTTCCAGCTTGGATTGTCCTTCCTTTAGTTGGTGTTGGGTTTGGATATGTGGCTGGTTGGCTGGTGGAAAGGTTAGCTCCGGAAGCTTCGGGTAGCGGTATTCCTCAAGTCAAAGCATCCCTTGCAAATGTGCCGATAAAACTATCTTGGCGAGTCGCATGTGTCAAGTTAGTTAGTGCCATTATTGCCATTGGTTCGGGTTTGACTTTAGGTCGTCAGGGACCAACCGTACAAGTAGGTGCAGGACTTGCATCTGGAATGAGTCGCTTGGTTCCGACTTCTCCCGATCACCGTCGGCAAATGATTGCAGCAGGTGCAGGTGCGGGTTTGGCTGCTGCATTCAATGCCCCAATTGCTGGGGTTTTGTTTATTATTGAGGAATTACTCCAGGATTTATCGGGGTTAACTCTAGGAACAGCCATCATCGCTTCATTTATTGGTGGTGTCGTTTCCAGGCTTTTGGGTGGTGGTAGTTTACTGCTCAATCTCCCAGAAACTAAGCTTTCTAGTACTTTTTTAATTACAGAAATTCCTTTCTATTTATTATTAGGAATTTTTGCTGGTCTGTTTGCCGCCTTATTCAATCTTGGCTTAATTTATAGCATTAAGTTATACCGAAGACTACATGTCCGTTTGCCGATACGTATCGCTTTAGCGGGTCTATTTTCGGGAATTATTGTTGCTTTATTACCCGAATCATTCCGTGATAATACGGGATTGCGCGAGTTTGTGATTGCCACTTCCGGCAATGCATCCTTAGCCGCGATCGCATTTATTGCCCAATTTTTGCTGACGCTGGTTGCTTTTGGTTCGGGGGCACCAGGTGGACTTTTTGCACCAAGTCTGATTTTAGGCTCTTGTTTGGGACATATAATTGGGATATTTCAAGAATCTTTGTTACATGCTGGTTCCCCGACTACTTATGCTTTAGCAGGAATGGGAGCATTTTTTAGTGGTGTTTCTAAAGTTCCAATTACGGCGATTGTGATTGTTTTTGAAATGACAACCGATTTTAATTTGGTTCTACCATTAATGATCGGTGCGGTGACATCATATTTAGTTGCAGACAAGTTAGTGCCTGGTTCGCTCTACGACAAACTGCTGAAATTAAACGGGATTAACATTCAAAATCAAACTGCCCCCGAAGGACTTCTCACCAAATTAACAGCCAGGGAAGTAATGCAATGTCGAGTTGAAAGCTTCGATGCAGACATGTCAGTTGACGAAGCAATGCAGGCATTTTCGCGATCGCATCATCGCGGGTTCCCGGTAGTCGATGAAGGCAGATTGGTGGGAATTATTACCCAATCGGATTTACTCAAGGTTGGCGATACTTCTAGCCAAGAGTTGGATAAGTCCGAAATCATCAAGGAAACGGTATTACGGCAACTCATGACACCGGAACCAGTCACGGTGAGTCCATATCATAGCTTGAGTAATGTTCTGTATTTGCTAGATAGATATAAAATCAGCCGTTTACCTGTTTTGGAGGGGAAAAGATTAATCGGAATTATCACCCGTGCTGATATTATTCGTGCGGAAGCGGATCATCTCAACTGCCAAAATCCAGAAAAACCACCAACAGAACCATCATATCTGGTTTATCAAACCCGTTCCCCCAGTACTGGTAGAGGCAGACTATTACTACCAATCGCCAATCCTGACACAGCAGCGACTTTAATGCAAATGGCAGTTGCGATCGCCAAAGAACGACATTATGAAATCGAGTGCGTGCAAATCATGCTTGTACCTCGTTACAGTTCTCCAGCTGAAACCCAAGTTCGGACAACCAAAAGTAGAAGATTGTTACGTCAAGCTGAAGTTTTAGGGAAGAAATGGAAAATTCCCATCCATACCCAAATTAGAGTTGCTCACGATGTTGCCCAAGCCATTTTAGAAACGATTAGCGATCGGCACATCAATTTGATGTTGATGGGATGGAAAGGTAATACTGACACACCAGGACGGATATTTGGTAATGTTGTCGATACAGTAATTCGTCAAGCTACCTGCGAAGTTATGCTAGTCAAGCTTGGCACTGCCCATTTCCCTTTAACAGTAAATCCACTATTGCCCCTACACACCGAATTTCCCAATCCCTTATTCAACAACTGGTTAATTCCAATGGCGGGGGGACCAAATGCTTGGCTGGCGATAAAATTGTTACCAGCATTGGTAACTTTAGGAAATGACCCAAAAATTCGTCTAACCAGAGTCTTCCATCCCGACGAAATCAAACCCGACATGAAGGTATTAGAAGACGCAATCCGGCAAATTATTCGTCGTCGTCATCAGCTTTACACAACGGTTATCGCTGAAGCTGTGAAAGCGGAATCTGTTAGCGAAGGGGTAATTAATTTAGTTAACAAAGAACATTATGACGTGGTTGTGTTAGGTGCATCCCGTGAAGGAATGTTGCAACAAGCAATCAAAGGAAACATTCCCGAAGCGATCGCATCTGGTGTTGAGAGTACGGTAATTTTGGTACGAGGTGCAATCAATCCAGAATAAAGAAACACCAATAAATATATTATCCCACCCAATTTTTGTAGGGGTGGGGTCTCCCCACCCTGACTTCCCAATGATACAATTTAGCAGCCTATAATGGAAATATTTTATTTTATGGAAGTTCTTTATTGTAATAGGTACTGCTCCACTTTTATTAAGCTATGAATCGTCGTCAATTTATTGCCACTACTGGATTAACAACTTTAGCAACTCAGCTACCACAATCAAAAATTCAAGCAAAAATTTCCCCACAAACAATTATTAAACCACCACGGTTACAAGCTAGTGATACTGTGGGATTAGTCGCACCAGCAGGAATTATTGAGTCGAAAGATATTGAAGATGCAACGAAGACTTTTGCAGAATTAGGGCTAAAAGTCAAGTTAGGAGAGCATATTTTAGAAAGATATGGATATTTAGCAGGGACAGATATTCAACGAGCAAATGATATTAATACAATGTTTGCCGATAAATCTGTAAAAGCAATTATTGCAATGCGTGGAGGTTGGGGTTGCAATCGTATTTTATCTCTACTTAATTATATAAATATTCGTAAGTACCCAAAAATTATTCTTGGATACAGCGATATTACGTCATTATTATTAGCAATAAATGCCCGCAGTCGAATTGTTACATTTCACGGTGCAGTTGCAACTTCTACTTGGAATCAATTTACTTTAAACTATCTCAAACCGATTCTTTTTGATGGTGAAAGTGTAACTATGCAAAATCTGAATACAGCAGAAGGACGAATTGAAGTTATAAATCCGGGAAGAGCGCAAGGTAAAATAGTTGGTGGTAATTTATCGGTATTATGCTCGATGGTGGGTTCACCATATTTACCTACATGGAATCGCCGAATTTTATTTGTTGAAGATATAGGTGAGGATGTGTATCGTATAGATAGGATGTTGACTCAACTAAAAACTGCTGGAATTCTCAACCAAATTTCTGGATTTATTTTTGGACAATGTGTTAACTGCAAACCAGGTGATGAGCCAACTTTTAGTTTAAATCAAGTGTTGAAAGACCATTTTAAAAGTTTAAAAATTCCAGTTTTTTATGGCTCAATGATTGGTCATATTAAAGATAAATTTACGATTCCTTTAGGTGTGGATGTTGAGATAGATGCAGTTGCAGGAACAATCAAAATGTTGGAACCAGCAGTCAATTGATAGTTCAGGATTAGTAATAATAAATAATAATTTATATCAATTTTAACTAGTTTATAAAAATTTATTCAGAGAAATAAACTACAGAGGTACAAATAACCCATAGTTATGTATGATCAGGGAAGATATTTTTGATTGACCTCCTAGCACATGAATATAGTAGTCGGTGCGTAGTAGGAAAAAACACTTATTTTTCAGTTTTACTAAATTTGAATCATGAGTCAGTTTGTTTGTACTGAGGTGTATTAGTTGGCTTTTTAACAGAGCATACCAATAATTACAGACTGCGGTAAAAATTAGAAGTTATATTCCGGAGAACAGACATTAGTATGTGTTTAATATATTAATTATGGCTACCGTTATATATTTTTTCACTAACTTTTGTTAACTATCTAAACTTATCTTAAACATATGCGGGACTATCCTTTTGATATTGAGAAAATAGAACTAGATAAAGATGAACTTAAAAATCAAGAGTCAGCACCATCTCATATTGTTAGCTATCTAGTTTCTAGTAATGCGCCAATTAGTGTGGAAACTAATAGTAGTGGAGATAAATATGCACAAGGTAGTGAAGATAAAAGTACTCCCAAAGAGACATATGAAATAATTCAAGAAATTGCACAATTTTTAATCGCACAGCCAAAGGAAACAGAAATTGTTATTCATATTCATGGATATAATACTGGAAAAAATGATTTTAAAAAATGGACAAAAGAAATTTATAAGTATATTCTCCAGGATAAATTTATTAGTAAAAAAACAATTGTCTTTATTGGCTATCGCTGGCCTTCAGAATCAATTGCTTTAAACGCTGATGAAGATTCACAGTCTTTTATCGCAATTTTTTTGAAAGCAGTTAAAAGTTTACCAATTTTCTTTAGAACAATTTTGGATTCTTCAATTCGAGGTACTATCGCTTCATTTACTTTACTTTTGATTTTTTTAATTCCCTTTATGGGTACAGCTTTACTATTAAACAATCCCAACTTTTTAGTCAGTTTACTAGTATTTCTTACAGCCTTTTTTACCTTTTTCTTAGGTTTTGTTGCTTCGGCAATCTTACTAAGGTCTACAATTTACTTCCGAGATTCGTATCGTGCTGTCAATTATGGTGTTCCAGATTTAGTAGAGCTAATTAGACAACTTGACAATGCAATTGTAGAACAATCACCAGGAGTAACTAGAGAGCAAAAAAAAGAAAATTTATCTAATAGTTTCTCTCCTAGTAATTCCAGAATTAAATTATCTTTTATCGGTCATAGTATGGGTGCATTTGTTACAACAAATGTAATTCGCATTCTCTCAGATGTTTTTGATGAAAATTCGATTCAAACTCAACAGACTCCAGAAATTCAACCATCTCTAGCAATTGGTAACGCTTTTTCTTTAGGTCGTTTAGTGTTAGCTTCACCTGATATCCCAATTGAAACTATTATGCCGGAACGGTCGAATTTTTTACGTTCTTCCATTCGACGGTTTGAAGAGTCTTATTTATTTAGTAATCAAGGAGATTTTTATCTGCGGGTTGCTTCAACAGCAGCTAATTATTTAAGTTTTCCTGCGGATACTTACGATCGCGGTTTTAGATTGGGTAATGTTGTAGTTGATGACTATAATGAAATTTTTGATAAAACTACCTTAAATGTAAAATTTCCTCACCAGGATGCTGATGCTCCTAAAGTAACTTTCGGTATCGCCAATCAAAATCCCCATGATGGTAGTATTAATCAGAATCCGAATAGTGCAATGAAAAGTATTTGTATAGTTTCTGATAACAAATGCAAGCCATTACAGGAGCTACGTTCAAAGAATAGTCCAACTACTCAGAAACTTGCAGTTGCCGGATTATTTACATACTTTGATTGTACTAATTATAGAGATACAACCAATAATAATTCTAATGTCAAGCCAATTTTAACGAGAGCTTTAAACAAAGAGGTACTAGGTTTTTGGGATAACTTCTTTTTGATATTTGATAATTTCTTCTTCGGAAGAAATGTACATGGAGGTTATTTTGATGGCAAATTGAGTCAAAAAATGCTCTAT
Organism: Calothrix sp. CSU_2_0; assembly: GCA_012034595.1. Taxonomy (GTDB): domain Bacteria; phylum Cyanobacteriota; class Cyanobacteriia; order Cyanobacteriales; family Nostocaceae; genus Brunnivagina. The sequence continues at coordinate 16,406 of JAAUPE010000097.1, forward strand.
CGCTTGGCTTTTTTAGGATTCAAAAGCATGTTAATTTCCTTAGAGGATGAACATGACTGCCAAGAACTTGTTAACAAGCTAGAAACTCAAATTAGTCCCAAAACAATCCAGGAATCCTTGAAAAGCGAAACTACTGAACCTGATGCGGAAAAGTTAACTAAGTTGCTTACTGTGCTTTCACAAAAGTGTAATCACGCTGGAATTAAAGTTTTTTTAGCACCAGAAAGATATCAAGTAGACATACTCGGAAAAGAATGCGATCGCAGCAACTACTAATTTGGATATTTAGATATTTCGCTGATTGTAGAGATGCTATGTGTACAGCATCCAGTTTTATAGTAAGGGAACTAACGGTTGTTAGCTCCGCTCTTGCTATATCTATTTATTCTCGATTTCTAAAATCATTCAAAGTCTGCAAATATACATCAGGGATACCGATATCAAAACAGGTTCCTTCAACTAAATAACCCGTCATACTCTCACGCTGACGTAATACATCTAAACAAGTAGTTAACTGAAACTCACCCTTAAATCGCACATTATTATTAATATCAGCTTCTAAACAATCAAAAATTGTTGGAGTCAGCGCATATAAACCAAAAATACTTAAAAATTCATTATCCCCTAAACCTTCTATATGCAAATTATCCCGTGCGTAATCAAGAGAAGGTTTTTCTGCAATTTCAGTAATTGAAAGACTTGAATTTTGCTTCTGCCAATTACCAGTAACGCAACCAACTTTGTGTAAAAGTTCAGAATTTACACTATTTAATCCAATCACACTATGATTTACTTGTTGATACATTTCTAGTACTTGACGAGCGCAAGATTTTTGGGTATTTGAAGAGTAAATATGGTCCCCTAACATTAATAGAAATGGCTCATTATCAACCCAATCTTTGGCACAATATACAGCATGACCGTAGCCTTCCTGCTGAGTTTGCGTCACAACTGTAATTTTATCACCAATATCAACTAAATATTTGCTAAATTTCTGATTTTCTAGTGATAACTTTTCAAATAAAGCAGCACTAGGAGGACGCTTAAAAAGCTTTTTAAAAATTGGTTTATCATCTGGTTGAACAACAATAGCAATTTGTTCAATTCCAGCACTAATTGCCTCTTCAATAATTAACAAAATCACAGGTTTAGCCCTACCATCTTTATCAATTACTGGAAAAAGTTCCTTCTTGATAACCTTTGTAGTTGGGAACAAACGGGTTCCAAAACCTGCTGCGGGAATCACTGCTTTTTTAATTTTTTTCACAGAGTTACTTGCTGGCATTTTTGCTATTATTATTGTCTGTATATATTATAAGTTTCAAACATTGCATTTGTGGAAAATCGCGCTCAATTATCTCCACAACTTGCTGCTGATTTACCTGATTCTTAACTATAAACTGTGCTGTTCCATCACCTTGCGAACCAACTCCCTTTCCACCCCAAATATAAGCTTGAATCGGTTGATAATCTAGTAATTGATGTAAAATTGGGGCTGTTAATTCCGAAGTACAAGCAGGAATTAAATACTTATCAAATTCAGCTTGTGTTTGCCGCATTAACTGACCAATTTTCTCCCCATTTCCCACTTGTAAAGCATCAATTGCAGCTTGAGTAAATTGACGACTAATTGTACCAAGATACTTCTGGACATTGACTTCAATTTCATCTTTGGCAAAAGGATAGCACTGATTCAGTTTACTGAGAATTTCTTGAGTATTTTTCTTTGCCCCCAAATCAACAACAACAAAATAGAGATTTTTCGGCACATTTAACTCAATTATATCGGTGAGATCGCCATCAAATATCATCGCAATTGGACGATTCCCATAAGCACAACCTTGATCCATACGTCCGCATTGGGAAGGTGTGGTAATCTCCCCTAAATAAGCAAACTCCATTTCACCCCGTAGCGACAACTTCAAATCATAAACTTGATTAAATGCCCTTGCCACCAACACGCAAACAGATGCACTCGACGATAAACCCTTTTTAATCGGTAAATCAGTCAAATAATTGTCAATTTCTAATCCTCCCACTTGAAAGTATGTCAGGAATTGATAAGCAACCCCCGCAGCATAACTAAAAAATCCACCTTTCTTAGCTTCCGCTAGCAAAGGCTGTTTTTCCATCGGTAATACACAAACTTTATCGCTACCATCATCCAAAATTGTACGCATAATTAATTGATGGGGATGGGGTTTTACCGATGCATAAAGTCCTTGATTTGTCCCTGATAATAATGTGTAACCTATCCCCAAATTGGGATTTTGACGACGATAACCCCCTGCCCAATCGCTATGTTCACCAAATAGACACAATCTCCCTGGTACAAAAATTTTCATAATTCTTAAGTTTTAATTTGTCTATTAGCTGTTAACTGCTAAGAGATTTGGAGAAAATAAAATGTGCCAATTATAAACTTATCTGTAAATCTCTTTCTTCGTGAGGGTGGGGAGACCCCACCCCTACAATTCGGGACTATTTTTTGGTATATCCGAATTATTAACCAATAACCAATAACCAATTATGCAAACCTACAAATTTAAACGCTCATTTGCTGAGGATAACACCCTCAGTCCACGCTTATTTAACTTGCTAGAAAACGTATTTCCCGGATTAAATTTGAGTGGATTAGCAGAACAAGCCAGAAAACTCGGTGGAGTCTGGGAAGATGTATCCACACCTTTTGTAAAGATTGACGATGACGGAACCATAATTACCCACATAGGTGTATTAGAGATTCCCATGCGAATTATGGGAGAAGATGCCATTATTGGGGGAATACATGCTGTCTCAACCCATCCCGAATACCGCAGACAGGGATATTACCGTGAAGTAATGAAAGAAGTTTTAGATTACTGCGATCGCACCTACAAAACTTTAATTCTTACCACCGCACAACCAGAACTTTATCAACCTTTTGGCTTCCGTGTCATCCCAGAACATAGTTTCCAAGCCAAATTTAACTCCCCTGGGGGAATTAATGGATTGCGATCGCTCGATATTACTAACAGCGATGATGTACAACTAATCCATCGACTTTTAGAAACACGCATACCTGTATCCAACATTGTTGGGGTGTTTCACCAAAAAGCTCTATTCCTCGTCAACGAATGCACCAGACCTTTATATTACTTCCCCAACCTAGATACTTTAGCTTGCTTAGAAATCCAAGACAACCAACTCAAATTATTTGACTTAATCACAGCCAACCTAAATTTTCCCACCATAAAATCGCTTCTAGGACAGATACCCCAACCAATCGAAGAAATCTCTATCTACTTTAGCCCCGATTACCTCCAAGTCGATACCCAAGCAGTGGCAGAAACCTTTGAAGGTGATTCACTACTCATGGTTCGTGGTATATTCCCTGCTGACAACCAGCAATTTACGCTACCACGTTCGGCACGCTGCTAAATATAAACCACACGATAGATACAATACTCGGATTCGATATGCTACAGCATCGGTTCTGTTACTTGTCTTACCTTCGCATATCCGTTAATGTTCATTCTGAACTGAGAGTTTTGACTAGTGTCAGTTAACAAAGTGTCACTCACCAGATTCCGCAAGTAATTACACAAGCGATATTCTGGACTTGTGCAAGGAGTGATACCACTTCACAATATGTTTGCCACAGGTTATATTCGCAATACCCCTCACCTAAAGGGGTAGTGCGAACCTCAAATGTTGCAGCAAGCAAGTGTATTGGTATAAAGTTATACGGGGAAGCGCTGGGAATAGCAAAATCTCAGTCGCTTTTTTTATGTCTAAGTGCAAAAAGGTTTATACCAATAAATACTCAAGAATGTAATATTTAGCTCCAACCGAAAATGGGCTGAAATAGAGGCTCAAGTATTCTTTCTGACACTTGTTTGCTAGGAGGTTATATATAAGTTTTAGCTCGGCGATGAGTAAACGTCACGTACAATTTGAGAAAATTTTTGTGATTATAATCACTGCACCTAATTTTGATTTCATGTATCTGGCTTCAGGTTATTTTGGATGGCGTGCGTAGCCGCTTGCGCGTCCACTCGCGGAGATAGTACAGCCGTTCTCCCCTACAATGGAATTGTGTTGTGCGCTAGCCAGTTACTAGCGATCGGCATTCGCCATCCTGTACCAAAAGCGCGATCGGTAATTTTCAATCCTGGGGGTGCTTGTCTCCGTTTAAACTCAGCACGAGTGACCAGTTGAATGACCCGATTGACCACTGTAACGTCATGTCCGGCTGCGACTACTTGAGCGGCTGATTGGTGGTTGTGTATTAATCTTTGCAGAATATCATCGAGAATATCGTAGGGTGGTAGGGAGTCTCCATCAACTTGTCCGGGTTTTAATTCGGCGCTGGGGGCTTTGGTGATGATATTTTGGGGAATAATAGATTTTGGATTGTTTTTTCCTAGCTCTTTGAGATTAATTTGGTTATTTAGCCAATTGCAAAGGGAATAAACGCGGGTTTTGGGTACGTCGGCAATAACAGCAAGTCCTCCATTCATGTCACCGTAAAGAGTACAGTAACCGACTGCCATTTCTGATTTGTTACCTGTGGAAAGTAGCAAATAACCGAATTTATTCGCTACTGCCATCAGTAAGTTACCGCGAATGCGCGATTGGATATTTTCTTCAGCAAGTCCAAATTCCGTACCTGCAAACATCCCAGCGAGGGCATTGTCGAATGATTTCATTAACTCCCCAATGGGAATAGTTTGGGTTTGAATGCCGAGATTTTGACTCAGCGCGATCGCATCACTAATGGAATGATCGGAACTGTAGGGGGATGGCATCAGCAAACCCAAGACGTTATCTTTGCCCAGGGCAGCAGTAGCAATAGTAGCAACAAGGGCAGAATCAACACCACCGCTTAAACCGATAACAGCTTTGGAGAAACGACATTTTTGAGCATAGTTACGCACTCCCAATACTAATGCTTGCCAGATTTCTGCATCTTCGGTTTCGGGTAGGGGAGTAATGGAACTGGGTTGTAAATCGCGTTTTTCTACATCAAAGTCAACAAATGCTAAATCTACATCAAATCCACAAGCACGACAAACGAGTTCACCCTTGCGATTGAGGGCAAAGCTATTACCGTCAAATATCAAATCGTCGTTTCCCCCAACTTGGTTAGTGTAAATTATGGGTTGTTGGAAGCGAACGACGCTGTGGTGGAGCATTCTTTCGCGAAATTGTGATTTGCCGACGCTGTAAGGAGATGCAGATAAGTTGATAATTAAATCGACACCGATAATTGCCAAATCTGCGATCGGGTTAACTGCGTAGCTGCGCTTACCCCAAAATTCTTCATCATTCCATAAGTCTTCACAAATTGTTACACCAATATCAATCCCATCAAGTGTGAAGTAATTAGCACCTAACCCAGGTTCAAAATAACGACGTTCATCGAAAACATCGTAGGTTGGTAATAAACGTTTGTGAAAGATTTGTTGAACTTTGCCATTTTCGAGCAAAGCCATACTGTTATAGAGGTTTTTACCACCATCATTATGTGCCTCTAAATGTTTTTCAACCGTACCCACTAATACAGCTATATTTTGTGGTAAGTCGCTGGCTAATTTTTGCAATGTCGTGCCCATTGCTTCGACAAAGCTAGGATTTAATAATAAATCCCTGGGTGGATATCCGCATAAAGATAACTCTGGGGTTAGCAGCAATCTTGTGTTTTTTGCTGTGGCTTTTTGGGCAGCTTCCAGAATTTTTTGAGCATTACCAAGCAAATCACCGATAATAGGGTTTAGTTGTGCGATCGCAATTTTCATAATTTTTGATTATTGATTATTAAGTAGAGACGACCCGGTGGGTCGTCTGCACGGGAATTTAGGAATTACAGGTTATCAGTGAGTATGTCCGTACAGAAATTAAGAATTATTCTTTTCTTGCCAAGATTTCAATTCTTCATTAATAAAATAATTCACTAAATCCCTATACATTTTTTCGATTACATCAGGGTGTAAACCTGCTTCTACTGCCCAAATTTTCCGTTGTTCCAACATTGAATTAAATCTATCTTCAGCTTTAACACTAACTTCACTAGTTTTAAACCGAGAAGCTGCTTTGACATAGGCAAACCTTTCTCCCAATAAATCAATAATTTGCCGATCTATTTGGTCAATCGCATAACGAACTTCCGAAATATTTTCACAATTTTCTGGCAATTTCATATTAGATTTTGGATTTGTAGAGACGCGATATATCGCGTCTCTCTTTTATTTATTTTATTTCTTGTATTTCTAAATAAACACCAAAGGTTTATTTTTAAAAGGTGCAAAAGCTTCCGCATCAAATCGATATAAACTTGCCGGACGACCAGCACCACGGGACACCTTTATCCCCGTATCATAAAGAAAACCTAACTTCAGTAATCGAGCGCGAAAATTAGAATAATCAGAGAAATTATCGCCTAAAATTGTCGCATATAACTGATACAAATCATTTAAAGTAAACATCTCCGGTAAAACATCAAAAGCCACCGGACTGTATTCCAATTTATTTCGTAAACGCCGATGTCCATATGCTAAAAGTTCATTATGATCGAATGCCAATTGTGGCACTTGCTTGACAGGATACCAAGCAATTCCCGTAACTCCATCAGCAATTAATTCAGCTTCCTCAAACCTGACCAAAGCAAAATAACTAACTGATAAATAACGCACTCCAAAGCTATTCAAATCTTCCCTGGGGTCGCGATTTGGTCCTCCAAAAGTATATAATTGCTCCAAATATAAATTGTTGACACGAATTTTTTCCGACATAATCCGATAAGCAGCATCTTCTAAAGATTCACCTTGTCGCACCAAAGTACCAGGCAAACTCCAAGTATTAGAAAATGGCTCTTGTTGTCGCATTATTAACAGAACCAGCAGCCGATTTTGAGCGGTATCTACTGAGAAAATAACATTATCAACACCGACTTTAAAATCAGCCAACGGTTGTTGATTCAATGAATGTACAGGCTTTTTTGAGTTACGTCCTGGCATTTGTACAAATGCTGTTGATGAATATAGTCAATTACAAGTGGCGTAAGGGCGTTAGAATCACCTTGTTCCCGGTATGATGTGGAGGATACATCCAAACCAGTTAAAGATGCGATCGCAATTTTTGCTCCTAGTTGTTGGACAGATCGCAAACTAGTTTCATCTATTGCATATCCTGGGCGTGGTATTACCAAAAGTTGAACTTGTCGCAACAAATCTTCAATTCGATACCACCTTGATAACTGCGTCAGCAAGTCAGAACCCACTACTAAAGTATATTCGGCATTTCCCCAGCGTAGCTTGGCTTTTTCTAGGGTTTCTAAGGTTCGTAGACTACTTAAGTCTTGTTCCAAAAAAACATTCCGACGTGAAATATTGCTTGTTTCACGCGAAGATTCCATATCCTCTATTAAAAGTCGTAGCATTCTGACACGATGTTCCAATGAGGCTTTATGCGACTTAAACGGATTTTCGGCTGCCCATACCGTAACTAAATCAAAACGGTAAGATAACCATCTTAATATTGTTTGATGTCCAGCAGTTGGTGGATCGGCGCTTGTTCCAAATAAAGCAATCTTAACCATTTTGGATTTTGGATTTTAGATTTTGGATTTGTAAAGACACAATATATCCCGTCTTTGGATTTTAGATTTTAGGCTTGATTCCCAAATTCTAATTAACAATTAACCACTAACCACTAATCACTAACTATTAACCAATTCCCTATTTTTCGTCCTCTCAACCAACTCTTCTAACGAACTTGAGATTTCTAAAGCCAGAGCGATCGGTTTCTCAATTCTTCGCACTTCCTCAGGCAAACTTGCGACTGTTGCTGATGTGCGTTGACGAATTTCGACGATATTTTCCTGCGGTTTTAAGCGCTTTCCTCCCTTCATAAATATTTCTAATAAAGGTTGCTCATTTTCTGGATTTTCATCCATCAAACCCAATCTATCTGCTGTCACTTTACCATTGCCACAGTTCTAAAAATCTGTTTACGTCCGGGAAACGTGACTTTTCCACTCGACTGCTTCATCACAGGGATATCATCAATCTCAACCAACTTATAAACTCCATTCACGGGAGTTCCTGTCACCAATTTCGTCCCCAATCCATAGCTATCAATTTCTGCTCCTGCTGCTTTTAACCTGGCTATTTCCCACTCATCCAAGTCACCGCTAGCAAAAATAGGTACATTTGGAAGATGCGATCGCACTTTCTGCGATAACTCCACTAAATCCCCTGAATCTAACCTAACCCCTGCTAATTCAAGCTCTCCACTATTTACCTTCACCGCTAATCTTGCCGCAGCCGCAACCGTATCATAAGTATCAATTAATAAAGCTGCCCCTGGGAAATATCGATGAAATGCCGCAAAAGCTTGGTCTTCACTACCTTCCGTCGCTGCAAGTGCCATAACCAATGCATGTGCGATCGTGCCACTCGGTTGCATCCCTAATTGCAATGCCGCTAATACATTCGATGTTGCATCAAAACCCCCAGCTAATGCGGCTCTGGCAGCCCACACCGCACCTTGAGGACTAAATGCCCGTCGCGTGCCAAATTCCAGCAGCGTCGCCGATTCCCCCGCAACATCCCGCATTCTCGCTGCCCTTGTGGCAACCAACGTTTGGTAATTTATCGTATTCAGCAAGTAAGTCTCTACCAATTGCGCTTGCCAAAGTGGTGCTTCTATCCGCAAAAGTGGTTCGTTGGCAAATACTGCCGATCCTTCTGGTACTGCATAAACATCACCCGTAAACCGCGCTTCTAATAAAAGCTGCCAAAATTGTTCCGGTGCATGGTCAAAAATTCCCGTTTGCTTCAGCGATTCAACCTGTGCAGGGGTAAAATGTAGCTTTTCTAAATATTCCAAAGCTTGCGTTAAACCCATCGCGATTAAATAACCGAAACCCTCTGGTAAACGTCGCGTAAATAGCTCAAAACTCGCACGTCGCTGTTCGATTCCTTCACCCACATAACATGCTGCCATCGTTAGTTGATAAAGGTCTGTCATCAAGCTCAAATCATCAGCAGCAAGCGTCAGTAACGACTGCTGAACATTTGCGTAATCCCAGCCCGAAAATATAGTCATCGGAAAAGCGCCCTGGAGAATGCTTATGCATTTATGGTAGTTTTCACTATAATCTATGTCAATAGGTTTCTATAAAAATCTCAAAAAGATTGCTTTACGGTGTTGTCTGAGTCAGATTAATACTTTAGTTGTGATAAAGTTAATATTTTTTAATAGTACTCAAGTAATAAATCATGTTTAGTAAATGGATATGGGTTCTTTCTAAACTGCGTCTTTGATTTTGCGAAAGCTCAATCAAAATATTCGTGTTTTTGAGTGTATGAAAAAAGCGATCGCTGAATTTTCACCGTATATTTTTAAAAAACATTTGTGTTTAGTACAAAAAATTCTACAATAATTAATCAAAATCAAAAGCCGGCAGTAGGATTTGAACCAACGACCTTCCGATTACAAGTCGGATGCACTACCACTGTGCTATGCCGGCGAAAATAGCATATTTAATCGAGCTTTTTAAACATTTAAGCTCAACTAGCTCACCAGTTAAGAATTATATCATAACCAAGTCAAATGTAAACTACAAATTTCAAAAATATTTGAGGATTGAGGAATAATCAATTTCCAACTATAAATTCTCTGTCTGAAGAGCGATTCCCTTCAGACTTAAAATATGATTATCTGAAAACGGCTAAATTTATGAAAACATTCGCCTAGTATTGACAGATATCTAAAGTCTTGGTTAGACCAAATAAATACCTGGTAAGTTGAAAGCGCTATTTTTTAGCATGATTGGGTATGGCAGTAAAAAAGTACTATTTTTAAACGTTAAAAGCATGGCAGCGTTGATTGGACGAGATTTATTAAGTTTGGCAGATTTGACAACTCAGGAAGTGCAAGAACTCCTCACATTAGCAACCCAGTTAAAATCAAAACAGTTACAGTTGCAATGTCACAAAGTATTGGGACTGCTATTCTCGAAAGCTTCGACTCGAACAAGGGTGAGTTTCACAGTTGCCATGTACCAATTAGGGGGACAGGTAATTGATTTAAATCCTAATGTGACTCAAGTCAGTCGTGGGGAACCCATACAAGATACGGCAAGAGTCTTGGATCGGTATTTGGATGTTTTAGCAATTCGCACTTTTGCCCAGCAGGAATTAGAAACCTTTGCCAGCTATGCCAAAATTCCTGTTATTAATGCATTGACAGATTTAGAACATCCTTGTCAAGTTTTAGCCGATTTAATGACAATTCAAGAAAGTTTTGGCGATTTATCTGGCTTAACCTTAACCTATGTTGGGGATGGTAATAATGTTGCCAATTCGCTGATGTTGGGTTGCGCTTTAGCTGGGATGAATGTGCGAATTGCAACTCCTGTAGGATATGAACCAAATGCAGGAGTAGTCGAACAGGCAAGAGCCATAACTAATAATAAAACCCAGGTGATTATTACCCATGACCCGGAAACGGCTGTAAAAGGTGTAAATGTACTTTACACTGATGTATGGGCAAGCATGGGACAAGAAGAGGAAGCAGACGATCGCTTACCAATTTTTCAGCCTTATCAAATTAATGAAAATTTGTTAAGTATTGCTGACCCTAACGCAATTGTTTTACACTGTTTACCAGCCCATCGTGATGAAGAAATCACCGATGCGGTAATGGAAGGTTCCCAGTCCCGAATTTGGGAACAAGCCGAAAATCGAATGCACGCTCAAAAAGCTTTGCTTGTGAGTATTTTAGGGGCAGAATAAAAATAGAGAGTGGGAGATAGGTAGTCGGGAGCGAATGAGAAGGAGTCAGAAGACGGAATACCCCTACGGGGAAGCAAGCTACAGAATTCAGAATACCCCAAGCAATCAAGTCAGGGGTAACAGCCACGGAAAGAATTTTTTCTTCTCCACGTAGCTTGCTTCTCGCTTTGCGAGTATAAAATCGGGGGCTTTAAACCTCGATTCTCCATCCAGTCGCACAGAATCCATTCTGGATTCTGGCTCCTGAATTCTAAATTATTCTTCGGTAAATTTCAGGTAATATAAAAAAAGCGAAAAAGCAAAAAGCAAGCTAAGATGTACCTTTTTTGAACTGTTTTCTATTATTTTTGCCGCTCACTGCGAAGAAAAAAGCCAAAAAACAGCTGAAACTGATAATTTAAATACATTCACTCTCACTGCTGCTAATTCCCACAAACATTTTTATCCCTTCAAAAATGAGAATCGGCAAACTCAAAAATAAAATTTAAAAAGAATATTTAAAAAAGTATGGTGCTTAAGTGATTTTTGTAGTACTAATGTTCTTAGAACATTAGTATTTTGTCTTTCTAGAAATTTTATGGAACGACTAACTGAAGCCCAACAGGAATTATATGAATGGTTGACAGAATACATCCGTATTCACCAGCATTCACCCTCTATCAGACAGATGATGTACGCGATGAGCTTGAAGTCACCTGCACCGATTCAAAGCCGTCTAGAGCATTTACGCACCAAAGGGTATATTGATTGGAATGAGGGTAAAGCTCGAACACTGCGGATTTTGAAAAATAAAAAACAAGGAGTACCAGTTTTAGGAACTATTGCTGCTGGTGGTTTAATCGAACCATTTACCGATGCTGTCGAGCATATTGATTTTATGAACATGTCATTGCCATCGCAAACTTATGCTTTGCGGGTAGCTGGTGATAGCATGATCGAAGATTTGATTGCTGATGGAGACTTGGTATTTTTGCGTCCGGTTCCAGAGCCAGAGATGTTAAAAAATGGTACTATCGTTGCGGCTCGTGTGGATGGTTATGGAACTACCTTGAAGCGATTTTACCGCAGTGGCGATCGCGTGACTCTCCAGCCAGCAAACCGCAAATATACACCTATTGAAGTTAGTGCAATGAACGTACAAGTTCAAGGCACTTTAGTAGCTGTGTGGCGTGGTTACAACTAACTGTAGCTAACTGCTGATACCATTTTGATTGAGAAATGCCTACAGGGTTGTCGTATTCAAACCTGTGGTGGAATTTTTGATTGTCTGTGAGAAAATCTTAAATCCACAAAATCTTAAATCTAAATGGTGTAAGCAACCCCGGTCTGAAGACGCGGGGCTTTAGCCCAGTTCAAAGAAGCTAGTCGGAAACAGGTTTAACTGTCCTTCGCCACTTGCTACAACGGGGGGAACCCCCGCAACGCAGTGGCTCACCAACTGACAACTAATCCCCGGACTTTCGGGCTGATTACGGACAACCCCAAAGCTGACAATATTCAACGCAAGCATTAATA
>JAAUPE010000098.1 GCA_012034595.1 Calothrix sp. CSU_2_0
CCGCATTTTGGCAATTATTTTTAAAAAAGTATTTTTGGGAAATAGGATTTTGAGAACAGTATGGGTTTGTAAATCTCAGTACAATCTATTACTAAAACCAGACTTTTCTGCCGACACACACATGATTTCGCAAAATAAATAAAATCCCATTAATCATTCAATTTAACCATTAGTGATACATGCACCCTGCTACATCACCATGTTTGCCTGTTGCGAATATACTAGCCCAACCCCATCTTACCTGTTCTGCCAAAATGCCAAAACAACACAAATGTTAGTTGAAGAAACCAAAAAGTTTCCTTTCTTTTATTAGCAATCAATTTTGATTTATAATTCCTAATCCTTAATTCCTAACTTCTGATTTCTAATTACCGATTCCTGATTCCTAATTCCTAATTCCTGATTCCTAACTCCTAACTCCTAATTCTTAACTCCTAATTACCAATTCCTAACTTCTTTTTCAAAATCAAAGAGTCTCCCTCAATTTAGAAAGAGACTTTATACAATAATTATGAAATAATCTCCGGTATTGCAATTAGAAGATAGTCATAACTGTAATAATGGCGACGCTTGTCAGTATGACAGCAACTCCCATAGCGATAGAAACACCTAATTGGCTCGGAGTTTTTGAAGTGTTCATATAACTAGCACCATGAATTTATCGAGGATGCTATTACAATACTAATTTCCGTATACTTACATATTAAAAAGACTCAAATCTTAAATTCGCTTAACTTATCTTCGTAATTTTCTTATATATGCCTATTTCTCTTAGCTCTTTATTAAGTAAAATTAAGCTATTAAGCATATTTAATCTTGGCAAATCAGAATTTAAACGGGTAGGGATGCCCATCTTACAAAACTGCACCAAATCCGATTGCGCGATCGCACCACAATTACCGTATGGGTAAACAGCTATTTGCCCCCCAAATTATTTACCCCCCAGTTATTTACCCTCGAATTATTTACCCTCAGGTATCACACCAATCAATCCTGTTGTACTATTAGTCAAGTTCAAACTATCCATTAAAAATTTTAGAATTACAGATTTAGAAATATTTCTCTTAATTCCGACAATTTCCTGTTGCAAATAACACTTTAATTGGTACACTCTTACTTCATTAGCCCAGATGCACAACGCTTATGGTTCACATAAAGCGCGTTGAACTTACAAACTTTAAATCTTTTGGCGGCACAACTTCGGTACCATTATTACCGGGGTTTACTGTTGTGACTGGTCCTAATGGTTCGGGTAAGTCAAATATCCTCGACGCTTTACTCTTTTGCTTGGGTTTAGCTGGTTCTAGAGGAATGCGTGCGGATAAATTACCCGACTTGGTAAATACTGCCCACATAACTAAAGCACGTTCGACAGTGGAAGCTAGCGTCACTGTAACGTTTGATTTGTCAGACCATCAGCCAGGTACAATAGTTGATGAGGATTTGACAATTACGGTTAGCGATAGCGATGGTGATGATTTTCTTGCCGATGAGATTGAGGACGAACCCCCAATCGAAGAACTCAGCGAAGACGATTTAAATCGTAAGGAAAAAATTCGTCCGAAACCTGGTGAAGATTGGTTAGTGACGCGGCGATTGCGGGTGACGCAACAGGGTACTTATACCTCTAATTATTACATTAATGGGATTTCCTGTACCCTCTCAGAATTGCACGAAGAACTCGAAAATATGCGGGTTAATCCCGATGGTTATAATGTTGTCCTCCAAGGGGACGTTACTGGTATTATCTCGATGAATGGACGGGAACGTCGGGAAATTATCGATGAGTTAGCTGGTGTAGCTTCGTTCGATCGCAAGATTAATCAGGCTAAAAAGACTTTGGAGGAAGTTAAGGAAAAGGAAGATAGTTGTCGGATTATTGAGTCGGAATTGGTAACTCAGTGCGATCGCTTGGCACAAGATAAGGCAAAAGCTGAGAAATACCAAAAGTATCGGATCGAGTTTCTCGAAAAACAAAAGTGGGAATTGGTGCTTTCTTGGAGAAGTTTGCTTTTACAGCAGGAAAAGTTACAATCCCAAATTCAAGCTGGAGATAAGCAAAATACTCAACTCGGAGAACAGTTAGTTAATTTGAATAATGAGATTACAGCTAAGAATGCTGAACTGGAAATAATTAATGCTCATTTGAAGACTTTAGGTGACGAGCAGTTATTAGCGACACAATCTTTACTTGCGAATCAGGAAGCGGAAAAGAAGCAATTGCAGCGTCAGCAAAGCGAATTAACAAATACTCAGCAGGAAACAACGCGAAAATTAGTTCATACCCAAGGGGAAATTCAGCAGCATCAACAAAGTTTACAACAAGTTGGGGAAGGACAAATATTAGAACGACAATCGATTTTATATTGTCAGCAACAACGGGATACAGCACAGCAAACCCTGGAACAATCTCGTGAAACTGCTGGAACTGTTGCAGCTGCATCGGAAGCTTGGGTACAGCAACAAACCGCACTCAATCGTCAAATTGAGACTTTGTTACAAACTCTAGAACCACAACGTACCGAACAAGCGCAATTAACGGAGAGAAATTCCCAGTTACAGCAACAAATTCACGAACAAAGCGAATTATTACAGCGATTAGAGCCAGAATTAGCCGAAAAACAAAGTCAACTTGTCCAACTTGAAGATGAAGTTGGAGATTCCACCACACCAATTCAAGATTTAGCACAAAATCTCGCTGCCACAGAACAGGAATTGCAGTTACAACAAGAGACACAAAAGCGACTTTTAAGCGAACAACGGGATAAACACCGTCAACTCGACAAACTCGAAGCTCAAGTACAAGCACAGCAGGAAGCTCAAGGTACGGGTGCTAGTAAGGTGATTATGCAAGCTGGACTTCCGGGAGTTTGCGGATTAGTTGCCGAGTTGGGACGGGTGGAACCAGAGTTTCAATTAGCCTTGGAAATAGCTGCTGGTGCGAGATTGGCGAATATTGTTGTTGATGATGATTCGATTGGAGCCGCAGGTATCGAATTACTCAAACAGCGACGCGCTGGACGTGCCACATTTTTACCTTTGAATAAAATTCAAGTACCCCGCATTCCCCAAGTGGGAGAATTACGTCAAGCAAGTGGATTTGTGGATTTAGCGGTGAATTTAGTCGAGACAGAAAACCGTTTCCGCGATGTTTTCGGCTATATATTTGGGGGAACGGTAGTATTTGAAAGTTTGAACCAAGCTCGTTCCTACCTGGGAAGATATCGCATAGTCACCCTCGATGGGGAATTACTCGAATCGAGCGGAGCCATGACAGGTGGTAGTATGGGAGCGCGATCGCAATTACGTTTTGGGACACCAGAATCGGGTGATTCGGAAGAAGTTAGCCAAATTAAACGACGATTGCACGAGATTGAGCGAGTTTTAGAAAGGTGTAGCGAAGCAATCATCAATTTGACCGCAAAAACAAAGCAATTAGCTCAGGAATTGACCGAATCTCGACAAGGGAAGCGGGAACAACTACTCAAATTAGAAGTATTGCAAAGGGAAATTAAAAATTTAGTCAATCAAGTCGAAACCGCAAAAAAACAACTTTCCCAAAACCAGGAAAAATTTACCACAGCGCGATCGCGTTTAGAAATTTTGTCTGGTGAATTACCGAGTCAAGAAGAAAGCTTGTCACAATTCAGACAAACATTAGCAGAGTTAGAATCCTCGCAAACACCGAGTGAATGGCAAATAGTTCAAGCCGCGATTAAAAACAACGAGCAACAATTACAACAACGAGAGACAGCATTACGGGAAGCTCAACAGCGATTAACAAACCTGGAATCCCAACAGCTACGACTCCAAGAACGCATACTCGAAGCAGAAACACGCATCGAACAATACCAACAAGAACAACATAATTGTCGAGATGCCATATCTCGCATTACCAACGAATTAACCACACTTGCAACTCAAATCGCACAAACCCGAATCAAATTCACCGAACTCGAAGCCCATTTAGGCGAAGATAAAAAGAAACGCGATGCCTTAGAAGCAGAACTGCGATCGCACCTCTTGAAACAGCAGCAAATCGAATGGGAAATCCAAAAACTCCAAGAAAGTCAAATTAGCCGACAAGAAGAACTCACAAACGTCCAAACCCAACTAGAAACAATTTCCCCAGAATTACCCACACCGATACCCGAAGTTCCCGAACAAGTTGACCTCGAAGAATTACAGAAAGAACTCAAAAGCCTCACCAAGCGAATGCAAGCAATGGAACCAGTCAACATGCTGGCATTAGAGCAGTACGAACGTACCCAAAATCGCCTCCAAGAACTAACCCAAAAACTAGAAACACTAGAAGGGGAACGCACCGAATTATTATTAAGAATTGAAAATTTTACAACCTTACGTCAACGTGCCTTTAAAGAAGCATTCGACGCAGTAAACGAGAACTTTCAAACCATTTTTGCAGGGCTATCCGACGGTGACGGTTACTTACAATTGGAAAATCCCGAAGACCCATTTAACAGTGGTTTGAGCATGGTAGCACACCCCAAAGGAAAACCCGTCCAGCGTCTAGCCTCAATGTCAGGGGGAGAAAAATCATTAACAGCCTTAAGCTTTATCTTTGCCCTGCAAAAATATCGTCCATCACCATTTTACGCCTTTGATGAAGTCGATAGCTTCCTTGATGGGTTTAACGTCGAGCGATTATCCAAAGTAGTTCGCGAACAATCATCCAGCGCTCAATTCATCGTTGTCAGTCACCGTCGTCCAATGATAGAATCAGCCGAACGTACAATTGGTGTTACCCAAGCAAGAGGTGCTTTTACCCAAGTCTTGGGAATCACCCTAAAGACAGACAATACATCTGCTTGATTTTTTGTTAATAATAGTGTATAGATTAACCGGATTCGAGAATCGGGACTCGGTATTATAATGACCTCAGAACAAACTATTAGACGCTCGGATATTTTAAACACCCAGGTAGTCACCAAAGATGCCAGACGACTGGGTATTGTAAGTCAAGTATGGATTGACATAGACCAACGTGAGGTTGTGGCGTTTAGCCTGCGAGACAGCCTGATTTCCGTTTCCGGTATACCTCGTTACATGTATCTCGATAGCATCAGCAAAATTGGTGATGTGATTCTTGTAGAAAATGAAGACGCGATCGAAGATATTGATGTCGATGCTTACAGTAACCTGGTAAATTGGGAAGTAATTACCGAAACAGGGGAAGCATTGGGTCGGGTGCGGGGATTTAAATTTGATACCAGTGACGGTAAAATTTTATCGATAGTCATTGCCTCTCTCGGATTACCCCAAGTACCCGAACAGGTATTAAGTACTTACGAAATTTCTATCGATGAAATCGTCAGTACTGGTCCCAACCGTTTGATAGTATTTGAAGGAGCAGAAGAACGGTTAACCCAGCTGTCCGTCGGTTTACTCGAACGCTTGGGTATTGGTAAAGCACCTTGGGATCGAGGTAGCGAAGACGAATACTATTCCGCACCAAAAACGATCGCACCAGCAAACCAACTTCCGAGTGGTGTACCTCTCGAAGCACCAATGGCAAAAGTTCGTACCCCCGAACCTGTAGCACGGGAAGAATGGGACGAAGATTATTACGAAGCAGAACCACCTCGTCGTCAAGTCATGGAAGCACGTCCAGCTGAATCGATTCGTTATGAAGAAGATGAATACGATGACGAAGAAGATAACTGGAGTGAAGCAACTGGTAAAGATAAGTACCAGCAAGAGCCAATTTATCAACCACCGATTCCAACTAGCAACCAATCTGATTTTGACGATGACGATTTAGATCGGGATGCTTGGGAAGAAGACGAGGCACCAAAACCAATTATTATTCCTGAAAAGGTGAAGCAGAAACAGCCTGAGTATGAAGAAGAAGGGGGATATTAAAGCAATTCGTAATACTCGCAAAGCGAGAAGCTAAAACTGTTTTATATTCCACTTAATCTACAGGTAATCTAGAAAGGCTGGAATTTTGTTGTATTAAAACTCAGCGTTTTACAACCTCTATAGAGAATCCCTCATCAGCAGATGGTGGTTGAAAGAAACTTGTGACATGCCGGAAAACTTCTTCTGTATCAAACTGCGATAGCGAAGCGCTGCTGCGAAGCGCAGAACGCTCTGGATTGGTTTTCCGTCGCTGGGCTATTTGTTCTAAGCAGATTTGGTCATCCACCTCAAGATATATTAACTGATGGGGAATACCCTCAGTTAATATATCCTTGAACCACGCTCTCTGATTCTTTGTATTTGCTGGAAAATCCATAACTACGGAAACTCCAGAATTAAGTATACTTCTGATATGAGTTTTTAATAATGGTTTAAGCCGATTGGAATACTTCAAGTAGTCATCAAAATTCTTGATTTCTTCAGGGTAAAGAACTAATAACCAATCATCCTCAGACAAAAGGATGGCATTTAATTCTTGAGATATTTTAAGGGACAATGTAGATTTACCAGCACCCATTTTTCCACAAAAGAATATTAAAGTTCCTTTAGAATTCATTTGTCTTACCCTTGGATAACTTTTAACCCACATTCCGTACTTCACAATGTAGCATAAATATTACAAAACTACTCTCTGTAATACGAGTAAATAAAAACACTAAATCAAGATGCGTGTTATGCGATAGCTTGCGCTGACTTGTCAGTTCGCATAAGAAATTAACGGTTACGTTAGCATTTAACCGAGACAGAAAATTTCAAAATATCTTTACTTTACAGACGAATATCGATACAACTAATTAATTATTAGATTTTAATTTTCTATCATTAACTACAAAAATATCTTTCGGAAGTTGGATAAAACTTGAAATCAACCTCAATATAATTAAATTTCATCTATAATTACCTCTAGATAATTACTCTAAAAAATGTGAACTAGGCTAAATTTAATTATCATGACCACACTTATAGACTATTACCAAGAAATAAAGGAAAAACTTAAATCCCAACTTAAAAATGGTCAAACACCAGAAACAATAGTCAAAATTATCCAAACTGAAATTGATCGACTTATAGATATAAATAGCGAGTACATTCAAACATTAACACCACCTCAAGCAAGACTTGCAAGGGTAATGTTACAGTCGATCAGCCAATATACAAGTGTTTTGTTATTAGTCAAACCACAAGATAACTCAAACATTTCAGCAAACAACCAAGAAACAATATTCAACGAACTGACGACAAACCTAGTAAAACCAATTTCTAACGCAATTGAAAAACAACAAAAATTACAGGCTTTTGTGTCACCAAGCTATTATAAAAAAACGATAATCCAAACACTCCAAAAAAGTAGAGAACTACTAACTGGTTTGCTAGCTGGTGGATTAGCAGGAATTATTGAAGGTGGTTGGTATTGGGGACTTATTGGAGGCTTAATTGGAGGAGTGACAGGAGCTACTATATCCCAAATTAACAGACAAAAATCATCTACAGAAACTGCAAATATTGAAACTTTACAACAACCCCAACTACAACCACAAATCATCATCAATATAGATAAATTACTCGACTATCTTTATCAATCCTTTCAATCAATTGAGATTACAGTTGCAGCACAAAAGCAAAGTGTAGAAAAAACACCAAAACCAGGTTTAGAAAACAATCTCGATTTATTGGAGTACTTACAAGATTTAATGGCAGATGCGCTCGATGAAAATACACAATTACCTATTTCTATACGTCGTCGAATTCAACAAGCAGCAACAATTTTGAGACATTATGGAATTGAAGCACGAGTTTATCAACCCAGCGACAAACAAGACTTAATGTTCTACTTTGAACCCAGCTTAAACCCAGAAATAACTGATTATATAACCCTCAAACATGCATTAGTAAAAGATAATCAAATACTCTTACCTGGCAGTGTAATCGAACCAATAATATCGAGGTAGAAGCATATTAGAGAAATATTATTTATATCAAAATTTTGAATTGATAATGATTAATAAAATATAGTAATACCAATATTTTAGTGTAAAACTAAGCTTATCAAAGTAGACTAAAATTTATTCAAAATTACCAAGTAATCTTACCAACGCATAATTTTTATTTGCTTCTGCGTTTTCGCACGAGCCAAAAAATACAAAAAAGAGTATATACAAATGCAAGAATACCACAACATCAAAATAATCGGCTTTGATTTAGGACATGGAGAAACAGCACTAACCTGGGTAAATGCTAACAATCAAGAGACAACACCACAAAGCTTATTAATCAATAATCGGAAAAGCCAAATAACTGCGATCGCACACCATCCCCAACGCGGTATACTCATCGGTGACATCGCGTTTCAAATGTCTGATGCCAGTACTTTCGATATTGCTTTTAAAAATCGAAAATTTGACGATAAAGGATATCAAAGTAAAATTACAGAATTTGTTAAGGCAATTTACCAACATTTAAGTGCTACTACTCAAATTAATCACGAAGATAAAAACTACTTTTTTGTTGGTTGTCCATCTGGATGGTGGCAAGAAGAAATTGCGATTTACCAACAAATTTTAGCCGCATCTTTGCCGAATACGACTGTAGTTAAAGAATCCCGTGCAGCATTAATGCACGCTAAGGAAAGCAGTATTTTTACAATTCAAGAACTGCAAAAATCAGTCTTAGTAATTGATATCGGTTCCTCAACAACTGACTATACCCTAGTTAAAGGAATGGCAGATACACCGATTGATTTCGGACATGATTTAGGTGCATCACTAATTGATAAAGAAATCTTCAAAAAAACTTTAGAAATTCACCGTCAATATCGTCAAGGTAAAGAAGATATTATTCGACTTGGAGAACACCTCAATGAAAATGAAATTTGGCAGCTTGATGAAATTGCACAGCTAGAAGATATATTTAAACAAACACCTTTATATAAAAATCGTTGCGAACTTCGCTGTCGTAAAGCCAAAGAAGAATATTTTAATTTTTACGATTTACACGAAGATAATTTAGTCAATGTTGGTAGTGAAGATATTCAGCGTAAATTTAAATTTATGCCGTTAGTAAATGGCAAAATTATCGAAGCAATTCTCAATCAATCTTTATCGGAGCTAGAGCATATTAGTTGGAAAGATGCTTTTGAGAAACAACTATTAGTTGTAAAACAAAAATTAGCGGAACAGGATATCCAACCTAGTGCGATTCTATTAACTGGTAGTGCATCAAAAATGTACTTTATCTTAGATATCTGCCAGAATATTTTCCCTGAATTACCCTGTAAACGTGATGGAGAACCAGAGCTTTGCATTGCGAGGGGACTTGCACGCTGGGGAAGAGTTTATCTGCGTACTGCTGGTTTTATTGATGAAATTACAAGTTTTTTAGATACCGAATTAACAAGTATTGTTGGCAAATATATACCAATTTTCTTAAATAAATTAGCTGAAGAATTAGCAGATGGATTAGTTGAAGAAGTCATAAAAAGTAACATTAAATCTTGGAGAAATCGCAAGGTAATTTCCCTTAAAGAATTAGAAATTGAGATAGAAAATAAAGCAAAAACCTGGTTAATTAGTAATAGCGCAAATCAGAAAGTAACTAATTGTTTATTAGATTGGTTAACGCAAGTTCAAAACGAAGTACAAGAACAAACAAACTCTATTTGTCGTAAATATGGTTTACCTTTAGGTACTTTAGGTAGTAAAAAGATTAATCTTAATGAACAAACAGAAAAAGTACCAACATCAATATCATTTACTGATTTAACAGGGCTTTCTGTATTTGTAGGACATTTAGTCGCTTTAATCGTTGGTGTCGTTCTTGCAGGTTTGTTTCACGTTTTATTATTTGCTGGTATTCTTGCTCCTATTTTGGGGATTGTTGCTTATTTTGCTGGTGAATCTTTGGTTAAAGAAACAGATATTCCCGGTTGGATACGCAATTTAATTTCTGATAAACGAATTGATGATTTAGCAACTCAGAAAAAGCCAGAATTACAGCAAAAAATTTATGAGACGTTGACAACAGACTCGACTATTACAATTAAGTTAGCAAAATCGATTAGCGAATGGTTAACAGAGAGTGTGCGGGAACAAGCTGATAAAGCTAGATTATTGATTGCGTAGTACTATTTTTTTTTAACCTGTTTGCAGTATATGTTTATTTATTTTTTATTGATTGTAAATAATCAATTAATTTCTAGCGATTCCTTTTACAATCCACAACCTGATAAAAAAAACTCCCTCTTCCTTAACGGAAAAAGGGAGCTATGGTGTGGTGTGAGGAGCAAACCTAATGTTTGCATTAAGGTAATTATACCAAATAAATGTAAAGTAATTATGATAAGTAAGTAAAAATTCTGTAATCATTTGGTAATTAAATTGACAGGATATATATCATAAGCCGCTAGAATTACTGTTTTTACGTATAAATACTTGTGACAATTATAAAAACCTTAAAAAAATCTTAAAACTAGTAAATTTACTACGGTTTTGATGGGATTGTAGTTGTAAGTAGAAATAACTAATCGCTTGAAAGAGGTCAGGAGCGTGGAATCGGCAGTCAGAGATGGGGAGTTAAAATTGGTTTTAAACATATTTTTGCTATTTGAAGTCAGCGAGGGGATACTGAATTTGTGAGTTCGCTGCAAGTTATTTCCCAATTTCTATCTCACAAGTTTTCTTGGTGGGGTGTTTGTCAGCTTAGATTCGATCCCAAATGTCACAACCTATATATTCTCTGCATCAACGCTGATACGAGAAAAGCTATTTTTCGACAAGCTAATGCACTTGCTCATTTAGATATAGGTATTACAAAATTTATTGTTGTCTATCCTGGCTACCCAGATATAGTTATTCCCTATATACAAAGATAAAGAGATTTTGGAATATGTATGAATTAAAAGCCCATGACGGGGATTGAACTCGTGACCTCACCCTTACCAAGGGTGTGCTCTACCACTGAGCTACATGGGCTAGTTAAATTAAAAATGATAAAATCTAAATTTACTTTTCAATTTAGCACTTTTCATCTTTAATTGTTTTGGATGTGGGCCGAGCTGGATTTGAACCAGCGTAGCTTTCGCAGCGGATTTACAGTCCGCCCCCATTAACCACTCGGGCATCGACCCTTGATGTCCACAGTTACATATCCTAGCACAATCCGAATTAATTACAAGAGATTTTGGAATAAAAGTTGAATTTGGGAATTGGGTATTGGGAATTGATAGATAAATTTGACCCTTTACCCAAATCTTTAGTGCTTATGCGGCAGGATCTAGGAAGCGATTGGCAAATTTCATCACGTCACCTAAGTCTGTGTCACCGTCGCTATCTGTATCTAAGAATGAGTTGAGTAGAGGGTTAGAGTTTCCCCAAGCGCCTGTTTGAGGAGCGCCCATTTGTAATAAACTTAATACCGCAGAGGTTAGGGTGGGTAGTGCTGATTGGATAAGGTCGGAATTCATTCCTGTCTGTTTGGTGACGGTTTCAGCGATTTGCTGCATTAGTTGAGGTGAAAATAGAGATTGTAATGCGCTTCCTCCTCCTGAGGTGACAACTTGGCTAACAAGGTTCTCTAGTCTGCCTTTGCCGATAATTGCTTCTTGCTGTTGCAGTGCGGGACGAATTTGATTGCCGACGATAGACATTACGCTTTGCAGTTGCGAGTTATCGATTCCCTGATTTGTTGTCAAGTTTTGAACTGAGTTTATTATCGAAGCTAGTTGGGAAACGTTTGCTTGCTGATTGGGATTGTTGATTGCGCTGAGAAGATCGAAGAAAATGCTCATGGTAAATCTCCTTAATTAAATGGGGAATTTGGGGAATCTGAAATCTGATAATCTGAAATATGGATGGGAAGACGACCCATCGAGTCGTCTAGGGTTTGATGCGAACGTGGAAGGAACGAATAATTCGCACCCAACGATTTTCTGGGGTGTAGTATCCGACTTCGGCTATATAATCACGATCGCAGACTGGAATTGCGATATGTTTATCGAATGCGTTTTCGTCGCAGAAGAATTCTTGGGTAGCGTGGGGTTGTTGGTTGTCAATATCTAGGTTGGTTGCGTCGTGAACTCGCAATGCAAATTTAGTTCCACCTTGGTTGCGTGCTGCTTGTTTATAAACTTCTGAGACTTCCCAGTATGCATAAGCGTTTTGGGAATTACGCGGTACAAGGATGATTTGGCATTGTTTTTTTGTTGTTTGAGGATACTCTTTGGTTTCTGGAGTTTCTAGGGTTTCTGGGGTTTCTGGGGTTCCTCCATTCCGCGACAATCCTTTTTTGTCGAAGAATGCATGAGTCACTGTTCCTACCCCTGCGACTGCTGCTGCTCCTCCTGCAAGTTTGCTGCTAACTGTTTTAGCTGCTTCTCCCATCCAACCAGAGAAACCTTTAGTTGTTTTGTCAACCAAATTTACTGGTGCATTCATTGCATCGTTGGCAATATCTGATGTTTTGCTGCTGATATTGTTGGTAAGGTTGCTTGTGGCTACTTTTACAGCTTCTACTGATAATTTTGATTGGGGATTACTTCCACTTAATTCTGTCATTGAGGAAGATATTCGTACTGGTTCTGAGTGCGCTATTGGCAACCAGTTTCCGTGATTGTTAATGTAGCCTAGTTCGGCTAAATAATCGCGATACGCCTTTGGCGTTAAGCTTTGCTTATCGCAAGCTGGAATATTAATGTGCAAATCTTTTTCTGCACCGCATTCATACTCTGTTATTGGTTCTACGGGTTGTGTTTCTAAATCAATATCTGTTGTGTCGTAAAGTCTTAAAGCTAGTTTTTTCCCACCTTGGTTTTGCAATTCTTGCTGACTTGCTGCGGATATTTCCCAATATGCATAAGCACTATCGTGACTACGGGGTACGAGAATTACTTTACTTTCATCAACTGATTGATTCGCTGTTGAAGATTTGCGATTTTTTCCAAAAAAGTTGAGTATAGAAGCTCCTCCAAGCGCTCCCCCAACTACTGCTGCTCCTGCTGCGGTTGCAGTTGCTAAACCTGAAAATATATTTGAACCTGGATTTGCATCTGGATTTCCACCTGGATTTGCACCTGGATTTGCATCTGGATTTGCATCTGGATTTGCATCTGGATTTAAATGTGTGTTCAAATCTCTATTTAAACCTGAACTTGAATTTAAATCTGGATTCAAGTCGGGATTTAAATCTAAATCTAAATTTAAATCTGGACTATTAGCGGGAATAGCGTTTATGGAAGATGTTGGTCTAACGGTAGCAACATCGGTGTCACCCCAAAGTAAACTAGCTTGTAGTTGCTCTTCATCTGTTTTGTCATCTGCAAAGGATGTTGAAAAAGATGTCGCAGGTATTTCGCTAGTATCTACAAATGCTGGAACTCGTACTTTTTCAGAACGTGCAACCTGTAACCAGGTGTCATCATTGTTTTCGTAACCGATTTCGGCAACGTAATCACGGTTACTCGCAGGTATTCCCACATGTAAATCGGTTTCCCGTTCTTTACAATTGTATTCCCCAACTAGCGTCTGGTTTTGATTTTGATTTTGATTTTTTAAATTAGAGTCATCCACATCGGTAACATCGTGCAAACGCAACTTCATTCCCCGTTTTCCTTCCCGTCGTAAGTCTTCTTTCGCATGTTCGGGAATTTCCCAATATGCGTATGCTTCGTTTGGATTCCGAGGAGTGAGAACAATTCGACTATCAGGTGTTTTTGCTGCTCCTACTGCTCCTACTGCTCCTGCTGCTGTGGGAGAAGCAAGTCCTTTCATTACCCACCATAATAATCCTCCCAACAGGGGTATAAATAACAGCCACCAAGGGAATTTATTATCTGACTCGCTTGGACTTGCAACATTATCTGCGATCGCATTGGGTACAGTCGCTACATTCCCTGGGGAATTCTGTTGTTCGGATGTTGAGGTTCCTGTATTCCCAGAGTTTGCAGAATTACTAGAATTATTAGAAGTTGGAGAATTATTTGCTGCTACTTGGTTGGGAGCGTTGAGTGGTGCTGTTGTCGTAGCTGATTTTGCTGCTTCTACTCTCGCTTTTTCAACTACTTGCTGATTTTCACTAGCTGTTGCGTAACCTAAAAATGCTTGTGCAGCAGGACTAGGTTTTGTCCCCTTATAAACATACATCAAAGGTTGGGAAAAAGGATAACGGGAGTCAGTAGGTGCAACATTATGCATTGCCACAATTCGCAGATTCGGATTATTTACAACTTGATCTGCGATCGCATATCCAATTCCATCTTTCCCTAATGCTTTAATAACCGCATCTGTAGTATCTTCTTTTAACCTAACAGCACTACTTCCCACTTTAAAGGGAGCTTGTTTAAATACAGGATAATTTTGAAAAGCTTTCCTGGTATCACTGGCATCGGGACGATCGATTACCCGAATTTTACCCGCTTTACCCCCGATTTTTGACCAGTCGGTAACTTCCCCCCGGAACATTTGAGCAAATTGGTTAATCGTTAACCCACCTTTCCAGGGATTATCCTGATTCACAAACATCGCAATCTTATTTCGCGATACCGAAGTCGCAACCAAACCTTTGGCTTTTTCCCCATCCGTCAACGGACGACCAATTCCAGCCAAATCTGATTTACCATCTAAAACAGCTTTCAATGCTGCATCAGTTCCGTCATACGTGACTTTAACATCAGTCCCCGAATACTGAGTTTTAAACTTCTGTGCTAGTGCTTGATTGATTTTCGCCATGCTACTCGAACCATTCACGCGCACAATCGTGCCATTGGGAACATCTTTCGGTAATGGAAAAATCCCATTGGTACTAGTTGATTGAGCTACTACTGGGGGCAGCCCAGATGTCAAGCTAAATAATACTGCGATCGCGGATAAAGAACTCTGTTTGCGGGACACCTGACTAGCTCCTTTTTTTTTGGAATTTCAATGTTAATGTCTAAAATAACTGGAACTAATAGCCGATTTGGAACTGTTTGGGAATTAAGAATACCAAATTAATGTCGCGTTGCAACTATAAAATTAGTTACGTACCACACCGTTAAAAAAACTTTCTTGCTGAATTTAACCAAAAAAAGCAAAGGTTATGCAAGTCACATCGACCTTTGTGCCTGAATTTTAAATTTTCCCTGATTCCCAGCACTGGATCGAATCTCACTAGATTCTTTTAATACATCTGGCTTAAAACTTGTTGTTTATTTCGGTTTGTTAATAATTGGTAATAAAACTACACTATGTATCTTAAAAAAGTATCCTCAAATTTTAGACAATCATCCTCAAGATAGATGAGATTTATTTGTAGTCATGCATAGATATTGTGTATTTTGTTAAGAGGGAAAGGAATTAAAGTGTATTTACAGCGTTACGATCGCCTTCGTCATATTAAAAAACTCAACCCAATTGACTTTCATTGCTGGGATATGAGTTTCCTTGGGATACTCAGCGAGCATTGGAGCAAAGGAAATTTAGGATTCAATTAAATACTACTAATTTCGTATAAGACAACAGCATGATGTTCTAAAGTCGGTTTTAGTTGAATTGTATTACCTGATATCTTAATTTTTGATGTTGTAGATTTCAAGATTGCCAGCTTGCGATATTCAGGAATACGACTTATGAAAAAATTACGTGCATTTGGATCGGAAAGCGCTTCTTGAACCGCACTACTATCTTTAGAAAACCGAGCATAAGCATTATCTCCAATTCCTTGTTTTACTGCATCTTGCTGCCATTGCAACCAATATTGAGCATTATTATCGTCAATTAACCATTGCTTCACCGTGACATTTTGTCCTCCTAATAAATCCAAATTCCTAATAACAATTACAGGTTTTTCATTACTTCTCGCTTTAGCATCGGAGTTATGATTAAATGCAAATACGTGTAAAATTTTATTTTTCGCATTATAGCCAGCGACAGCATTAATCAGATTATTTTGACTTGTTTTTCCCCTAACCTGTAAGGGAACTCGTCTATCACCTGACATTTTATAAGTAAGTGCTGCCACATTAGAACCAACAGAATGAACCCCATCCCAAAAGCCATTTGACGAAGTATTCCATCTCGACCAAAAATCAATATCGCGATCGAGCATATTTTTAAAAACCATCCCATAAGCAGAAGCACTGTAAGTCAAACCAAAATCACCACTAGTTTGCTTACCATCAGCACCTAAAATATCAATACCTTCGTCAATCTGTAATTTTAATTTTGGTAAACCATTTACCTTTGCTCGTCGTCGTAAAATATCTGCATTTCTTCCAGAATTTCCACCTTGATAAGCACTAAACCCTAAAAAATCGAGTTTTGTACCTTTCTTTCCTGTATAGTAATTTTTACCTTTCCCACAATGGTCGATAAACTCCAATCCATCCCAACCCAAATCGGGTGTAATATGGGAACCAACAATTAAATTACTATTACCTAAAGCAGCTTGAAGTGCAGCAACAGTAAAATCGTAAAGCTTAAAAACAGCTTGTTTAGTTGTTGTCTTACCCTTACCATCATCAAACCAATCAAGATTATTAATTTCCGAACCCATTCCCCATCTCCAGGTTTTTACCTCCCCAATTCCATAGGTATCAACCATATGTTTACCTATGTCGTAAATATATTTGTAATAACCTTGCCAATCCCTCGGTAAGCGAGTATTTAAAGCAAATTTTCCCGCTTTACAATCACGACTATAAACACAAGGAACATTTCCAGTTTTAATAATTGGTTTTAAACCCTGTTTGAGAACATTACGAATTGCTCTGTCAAGTGGGTCAAAATTATATCCTTGACTGGGATTATTTGCGTCTTTGAATAAATCTCGTGTTCCATCACATCCTTGTGGTTGTGATTTTCCCGAATTCATACTACATCCACCAGTTGCAGTGTAGAGAGAGACATATTTTACATAAGGGTAATTTGTGGCAAAGTAATTATTAGGCTGGTTGACTGCGGTAGAGTCCCAATGGGTGAGATAATACCAAGCATTAACACCAGCGAATTTATTAGTAATTACTTGATTTTTTGGCGAAAATTTATAGTAATTGTCGGATTTGTGATAGTCGCAATAATTTGGGAAGATGCGAGAAAAAAGATTATAAATAGACATATGAGGGAAATAATTTGCTGATATTTGCGAATCTGTATCCGTGGGAATAAATTTAGCAAATTCATAGGTTAATTAAATAGCGTAAATATAAGAGATAAAAACCGCAGATACACGCTGATTGACGCGGATAAATATAGATTAATGTGTATCTTACTCAAATAAAAAATGTTTTAATCAAAAACTATATAAAACTAAATTTGGTTCTTGCGGTGGTTTTATGGTGGAGCGTTAAATTTCCATTTTTATAGAAAAGCAATCACTTATGCTACTGCGAAACCTGTATGTTGACGAATTTTGGGATGGCGAAAACCGAGAACAATATCTTCCTTTGGGATACCTGCTTCCAGCAAATCATTCGCTATTCCTTCTTCCGTATCATCATACTGAATCCACACTTTGTCATTGGTTATACTGATGTGTATAGGAGTCGCATGAAGATATTGATCGCGACTCCAGCCGATATCTAAAACTAAATATTGTCCGCGATCGTCATCAAATAGCACCTGAGATTGATAATCATCTGGAAGAGTTTTGCGATCGTCCGCATGACTTTGGAGAACGCTTTTAATGATTTTCCGATATTTCAATTGGTATCCATCGTACAATTGCCTCTCTTTCATCATCAAAGACAACTAATTTGACAACTTGATTCTTGAGCAGGATTTGACCTAATTCTATTGTAAACACACTATTAAAAGTGATTTGAGAAACAGCCAGGTATAAAATCCGCTTATCGTCCATCTCATCTAGAATCTGGCGATAAAGAACGTACTGTCCCAAAGCTTGCTCTAAATCTTTTACGTCAGACTGCCCTATGAAACTCTTCACTTCAACCACGATTTTTCGAGTTGCGGTTTCGGCACTAATCAGACGCTCTGCCCCCAAGTCGGCAGATAAGCGCTTTTTGCCGATTTTCAGAGGAAATGGATCGTGAGTGATTGTCCACCCGTCTTTCTGCAATGCCCGTTTCACTGTATCGTGATAGATATCTCTTGCTGACACACTAAAAATTTGAGCCGTTAAGGTGTATGGTCATCAGTATATATTTGTTCGGCTTCCCATCAAGCGATCGCAGTAGTCACTCCCTGTCGAAGTATTGCCAAAACTTAATTTCAGGATGGCACTCTACGATTGAAATTAGGAAAAACTACACTCAGCAAAGAGCGATCGCGGTAAAAATATCCTGAAAATTCCGTCTAATAACTGCGCTTCGGATGTTATGCAGAAAATTTCTGGATGTCCGCGCTAAATCTACTGAAAAGCTTTTAATTACGTACAAAATTGGGATGATAGTCCGAAAAATTCCGTCTATATCCCCGTCCAAGGATGATAGCCAGAAAAGTTCTGAATATCCACCCATACTTGGGTAGTTATACAGATAAATTCGGTATAATATGTGGATATTGACGTGATGGGTTATGTTCATAGTTGAATCCATCGCCAAGTTTTTTGTCTGTTTCAATACTTAACAACTCGCCACTTACTGTCTAGTAATTGTCTAGAATACGGTGATATTACGATAATTAGGAGACAAAAATTAGGAGACAAAATAATTATGGAATTCAACCCAAACAACAATATTGTTAAACTTTGTCTTCAAGGTATGGGCATGGAAGAAAAAGGCAAGCCTGAAGAAGCAAGTAAACTATTTCTTCAAGCTTGGAACGAAGCGACATACGACTTTGAAAAATTTATTTCAGCTCATTATGTAGCTCGACATCAAAAAAATGTTTCCGATAAATTAAAATGGCTCGAAACGGCTTTGCAGTTTGCATTAAAAATACATGACGACTCTGTTCAGAGTGCTTTTCCTTCTCTATATTCAAACATTGCTAAATGCTATGAGGACTTAAGCGAACCTGCCAAGGCAAAAAAGAATTATGAATTAGCAACTTCGTTTAAGGATAAACCTTCTGACAAAGGTCCTTTTTATCATGGGACGAAAGCAGATTTGTCGGTTGGCGATTTTCTGACAGCAGGGGGCAGTTCTAATTACAAATCTGAACTCAAAATGAATCACATTTATTTTACAGCCCTTGTTAATGGAGCGGGACTAGCTGCTGCATTAGCAAAAGGCGATGGACGTGAACGTGTTTATATCGTTGAACCGACAGAGAGTTTTGAAAATGACCCAAATGTTACAGACAAAAAATTTCCGGGCAATCCGACACGATCATATCGCTCCCAAGCGCCATTAAAAATCGTTGGCGAAGTAACAGATTGGGTGAGACAAACACCTGAGGAACTCCAAAAATGGCGTGAAAAGTTGGCTAATAACAAAGGAGAAATTATTAACTAATTTCTGAATGGATAAAAAAGCAACTCGATTTTGCGAGTGTTGACGATTTGGAAGCTTGGTTAAATATGCAACGGGAATAAGTTCGAGATGATTATCAATCAACTTGATTTGACAGGTGTTTGAGCGATTATGTCGATAATTTATCGCGGGGTTTTTCTGTAGAGCAATACCTAAAATTACTAATCGAAAATGACTCACAAACGGAGGTATCAAAACCTATTCATCAACCAGAAAAACTTTAGCATTTCCTAATATATTTAATATATTTAGTAAGCCCGATGTCACTTGCGATCGCTATCGGGATAAAGGGAGGAAGTATTTGCTATATCCCTAACAATTTCTAGAAATGCTGATAATACTGGTGTCATATTTTCGGCTTTCCAAACAATACCTAATCCCGCTATTGGTGCATCTGGAGTTAGTACACGATAAACCACTCCGGTACGTTGGAAATTTTTCACATGGGATGGTAATAACGAAATACCAATTCCCGCAGCAACAAATCCCAACATTACTTGCATTTCCCTCGCTGCACAAACCACATTTGGACGTAAACCGACTCTTTGATAAATATCAAAAATTTGTTCGTGTAACCCACAACCTCTATCACGAGATGCTAAAATCAACGGCTCATTTGCAAGTGCAGTGATGGTAATTTCTGATTGTGCAGCTAAAGGATGATTTTCTGGTAGAGCCAAAACTAAAGGTTCTTGCAGCAATATCTCCACTTTTAAATTTGCATCAGTGATTGGTGGTATGACAAAACCAATATCGAGATTATTTTCTGCGATCGCAATTACTTGTTTGCTTGTTTCCATCGGTTTCATGATTATCTCCACATCTGGAAAGCGATCGCGAAATGATTTAATCGAAATGGGTATAATGTCATACACCGACGAACCTTGAAATCCTACCGTTAGCTGACCTATTTCTCCTCGACTAGCTCTTTTTAGTACTCCTATTCCTTGGTCAAATCGAGCGAGAATTTGCTCAACTTCTGCGAGGAAAATTTGACCTGGTATAGTTAATTTTATTTGACGTTGGTTACGTTCAAATAGTATAATGCAAAGTTCTTTTTCTAGATTTTGAATCTGACGACTGAGGGATGGTTGGGTAATATTTAATCTTTCTGCTGCACGACCAAAATTTAATTCTTCCGCTACAGCTAAAAAATATCTCAAGTGACGCAATTCTATATTTTGATTCATGCTTTGAAACTATCGATTCCTAGCCTAAAAGGTATTAGACTTAAACACCACCTTCACCATAGATTATTAGAGAGGAATAATAAATATACCCATGAAAATTGAAAATGCTGTTGCTCTAGTTACAGGGGCAAATGGTGGTCTTGGTAGTCATTGGATTCAAGGATTACTAAATAGTGGAGTATCAAAAATTTATGCTTGCGCTCGGAATACGCAAAAATTAGAGAGTATAGTAGCCACAAATCCACAAAAAATTATTGCTATAGAGCTTGATATTAATGATGAAACCTCTATCAATCAAGCCCTATTACAATGTCCTGATGTAACTTTATTAATTAATAATGCTGGTGTTTTATTTAACCAAGGTTTGATTGCCTCAAAAGACCTATCAGCAGCGAGAAGCGAAATAGAAATTAACTATCTGGGAACATTGGCAATGTGTCGTGCTTTTGCTCCAATTCTCAAAATGAATGGTGGTGGTGCAATTGTCAATATGTTAACCATTTTGGCAAAATCCAATCTGCCTGCAAACGGTTCCTACTGTGCATCTAAAGCTGCCACATTTTCGATGACTCAAGGGGTGAGAGCAGAGTTGGCAAACCAAGGAACCCTCGTTGTTGGGGTAATGCCAGGTACAGTAGATACGGGAATGAGTAAAGATTATCCTCCACCAAAAGTTGCCCCTACAGAAGTTGTTTGGGAAGCGCTAAAAGCAGTTGTGGAGGGAGTAGAAGAAGTTTATCCAGGTGAACAAGCAAAGCAATTAGCTGCACAGTTGTTGAGCGATCCTAAAGCAGTTGAAAAAGCTTTATCACAGATGTTACCAGTGAGTTAATTAACTGGTATTTTTTTGCTTTATGTAATTACACTAACTAGCACGTACCCGAAAATACAACTTTTGAGAAAGTGAACAAACTAGATATGAATCATATTCTACATATCGATACTAGTCCTAGAGGAGAACGTTCCCACTCACGGACTTTAACAAATGACTTTGTGGCAAATTGGAAAAATAGTCACCTAGATTCCACAATTACTTACCGAGATATTGGACATCAAATTATTCCCCCAGTCAGCGAAACTTGGATAGCAGCAGCATTTTCTCCCCCCAATACCCACACACCAGAATTAACTGCTGCTTTGCAACTTTCCAACGAATTAATTGATGAGTTGGTTGAATGCGATCGCTATATTTGTAGTGTACCAATGTACAATTTTGGCATTCCCGCAAATTTCAAAGCCTATATTGACCAAGTTTGTCGGGTTGGACGCACTTTTGCTGTTAATCAGCAAGGTGGTTATGAAGGGTTATTAACAGGTAAGAAAATGTTAGTAATTACTGCCAGGGGTGGAAGTTTTCCTGCTGGAACTCCTGCTGCTAATTTTGATTTTCAGGAACCTTATATTCGGACTGTTTTCGGCTTAATGGGTGTGACTGATATTAACTTTGTGAATACAGAAAATCTGGCAATGAAAGGTGATACAAGAGAACAATCTTTAGAGTCAGCTAAAGCAAAATTAACAGCATTAATAACAGAGTGGAATTAGTACTAAAAGTTCGATTTTTATCTTTTTCTACAATCTTGATGGGTTCATTGGCTATGATGAATCCATCATTTGCAGATACCAACAATGAATTTACTAATGAATTTGCTCCTGTTACTGCCGTCAGTCAACTAAAGGATGTCCAAGCCACCGATTGGGCTTTTCAAGCATTGCGATCGCTAGTAGAACGTTACGGGGTAATTTCTGGTTATCCCGACGCAAGCTTTCGCGGTCAAAATGCGATGACTCGTGATGAATTTGCTGCTGGTTTGAATGCTGCTTTAAATCGGATTAATGAATTAATTAGTACGGGAAAAGAAAGTTTAGTCTCCCCTGAAGATTTAACTACATTACAAAGATTACAAAGCGAGTTTGCAGATGAATTAACAACTTTGCACGCAAGAATTGATATCTTAGAAACCAGTAATGTAGAACTTTCAGCAAATCAATTCTCCACCACTACCAAATTAACAGGACAGGTAGTAATAGCAGTTAATGCTGGTGAATTTGATGGAGACAAAATCATTGCTCCGAGAGGTGCGGTAATTAGTCAAAATGACCCCAATCCAACTGTGATTTACCGCACTAGTTTGGATTTAAATAGCAGCTTTAAAGGGACAGATTTACTCAAAATTCGCTTAGTAACCGGAAGTGATGGTGCAAATGATAGTGCTACAGGTTTTCTAGAACCAAATTTCGGTAGCGTTTTAGATTACTCAATTCAAGGACGAAATAATCAAATTAGTCTCGCTCGTTTATATTATACTTTCACCCCCAATCCTGATTTAAAAGTTACCATTGGTTCTGCATTAGTTGCACCCGATTTTGTTGATAAAAATCGCTATGCTAATGTTAGCTTTAAAGACTTTTCCACCCAAGCTTTTGCAAACAATTTCATTTTATTACCTAGAGCCGGAGGTGCAGGTGCTGTAATCGACTGGCATCCCAAAGGTAGCTCAATCAAACTACGAGCCGCATATATAGCGGGAGATGCGACAAATCAACTACCAGACAATCAACGATTAATTGGAGGAGGAGGTTCAGAAAATATTCGCTTATTTCCTAATGCTGGAGGTGGTGCAGATGGAGGTTTATTTGGAGACCCCTATCAGGGTTTTACAGAGTTAGAATATTCCCCCAGTAAAGCTGTTAATATACGTTTGCAATATAGTGGTGGGAAAATATTTGGTAGCAGTTTTCAAGGAGTTGGTGTCAATTTTGATTATTCTTTGAATTCACGAATTGGTATATTTGGTCGTTACGGTTATGCAAGTTATCCAAATACTAACTTAGGTGATATTTATCCTAATTATTGGATGGCAGGATTTAGCTTACAAGATTTGTTTGTTAAAGGGGGTATTTTTGGCGTTGCGATTGGTCAACCATTTATTGAAAGTGCGGTGGGAAATAGTACGCAAACTAATTATGAAATGTTTTATAACTTGCCAGTGAATGACAATATTCGGGTTACACCATTACTGCAAATTGTTACAAATCCCAGCAATCAAGATGATAACGGGAGAATTATTAGTGGTACTTTGCGGACAGTATTTTCATTTTAGGATACAGCTTTAAGACTGCTGATTTGAAGAGATTTACAGGAATTACAGTAATTGATTAAAGGGATATTTCTATCATATTAAACCTAATGGAAAAACCAAATATCAACTCAACATCTACCAAAGCCACACTCCTCGTAATTAGCACCCTTACAGTCATGTCAGGTGCAACAATTGCACCGTCTTTACCTGCGATGCAAGAGTATTTTGCAAACGTAGAAAATGCTGATTATTTAGTTAGATTAGCCCTAACTTTACCCGCATTATTTATTGCTTTGGGTGCGCCAATTGTGGGGATTATTATCGATAAACTTGGACGTAAACCCTTATTAATTATCGCTTTAATTCTCTACGGAATTGCCGGAAGTTCTGGTTTAATTCTCAATAGTTTAAATTTAATTTTAATTGGACGGGCATTACTCGGTATTAGTGTAGCCGGAATTATGACCACAGCTACAACCCTAATTGCAGATTACTATATTGGAGCAGCACGGGCGCAATTTTTAGGATTACAAGCCGCATTTATGGGGCTAGGAGGGGTATTTTTCCTCTCATTTGGTGGCATTATCGCTGACCAAAATTGGCGCTATCCTTTCGCTATTTACTCGTTTTCTTTGTTACTTGTACCCTGTGCTTTCCTATTTTTGAGCGAACCCGAACGCAACCAAAACATCAACTCAAATAGAGAAATAAATACAGAAACTCCCCAAAGTTTACCAATCAACTTAGTAATTATCACTTATGGAATTGGCATCTTAACCCAGATTGTTTTTTATTTAATTCCCGTACAACTACCTTTTTATCTCAAACAACTATTCAGTGCTGGTGCATCTCAAAGTGGAATGGCGATCGCACTTGCGACTCTATTCTCAGCAATGGCTTCATTATTGTACAGACAAATCAAAGCCAAACTCAGTTTTACCGCCATTTACGGCATTGCCTTCCTAAATATGGGGATTGGTTATGGCTTTATTAGTGTAGGAACATCCTATCCAATAGTACTATTAGGACTCGCGATCGCAGGTTCCGGTTTAGGTTTATTAATGCCCAACATGAACTTTTGCCTCACTTCTGTCACCCCTGATGCAATGCGAGGCAAAATCTTGAGTGGGGTGACAACATCACTATTTTTAGGACAGTTTCTCTCACCTTTATTGAGTCAACCCCTGAGTGGAAAATTTGGTTTAGCTAATACCTACGGATATGCAGGAGTATTCATGTTAGCTATGGCAGTAATGGCATTAATTAGCTTGTGGAATTTTAAAGGGAAAGGGGAAAATTAAAAATCCAATTCGATTCTCGCAGATATCGCGGAATTATCCCCCTTTATAATTTTATTTATGGACTACCACTGGCGTACCCACTGATGCCCAACTATACAAAATTTTCGCTTGACGAGGACGTAGATTTACGCAGCCGCGACTAACTGGTGTACCAAAACGGCTATGCCAGTATGCACCGTGAATCCCATAACCACCATCGTAATACATCACATGGGGAACATTGGCAACGTTATAATCTCTACCACGCATCCGTGTTTTCAAGAGTTTGGTTTGGACATTGAAAATACCAGTGAGGGTTGGTGTCTTTCTCTTACCTGTCGAAACCACCATTGAGTAAACGGGTTTTTTACCTTGCCAAGCAACTAATCTTTGCCTAGAAACGTCAACTTGAATCCAACGACGCTCAGAATTTTTCAGTCTTTGGATAGATTGACTAATCCTCGAACCTTTTGACTGTGCTAAAACTGTATCCGGGTTTGTACCCAGAGTACCGAAAGTAAACGCTGTACCAACAAGAAATGCTGTTACGGGATGCACCCAGGTTGTAGAAATCCAATTTTTCATGAAAAATAACTTTAAATCAAGAATTTTGAGTACTTATTAGCTTTTCGCTGTGTGCTGTGTGAGGTCGCTCTAATTACAGAATAAAGCAATTAGGTCTTATTTGTAACATAAAACACAATGATATCAAAACTTAAAGCCCTAATTCATAAACCTTTTAACGATTATTCACTTAATAAATACTGGTGATAAATTTATTTTGTCGAATAAAAATTCAAGTTCTATCTCAAAATTAACCACGAATAGGACTTACACAAAATCGCTCGATTTATATTTCCAGGGTTTGTGATAAGGTTTTGGCATTTTGAGCGATCGCATCCCAATTTCCTGTTTCTACCAAAGCTTTAGGGAATAGTTCACCACTTAATCCGACTGCGATCGCACCTGAAAGCAGAAAATCACGAGCATTTTCTAATGTGACTCCACCAGTGGGAATCAGTGGGATATGTCCGAGTGGACCTTGCAAACTTTTGATATAATTAGCACCACCCAAGGATTGTACGGGAAATACTTTGATGCAAGATGCACCTAAATTCCATGCAGACACAATCTCCGTTGGAGTCAGTGCCCCTGGAATAACTGGTATATTTTGTTCTAAACCTGTGCGAATTAATTCGGAATCGACATGAGGTGTGAAGACATATTCCGCTCCAGCTGCGATCGCATTATTTAAGTCTCGAAGATTTAGCACCGTTCCCGTACCGATCGTGTGGTTAGGTAATTCGCTGCGAAGTTTGTCGATTAAAGTACCAGCTTCGGCACTATTCCAAGTAATTTCAATTAAATTTATTCCACCTTGAGCGACAGCTAAAGCCATATCTCGTCCTAGTTCTAGCTGGGAAGCGCGAATAACTGCAATGACTCGAATTTTTTGTAATTTTAGCAACCAACTATTAAGCATCTAATTAAATATAAAGGGAAGTTAGGAGTTAGGAGTTAGGAGTCAGTAATCAGGAGTTAGAAATCAGAAGTCAGCAATCAGGAGTCAGAAGATAGTCAGGAGTCAGTAATCAGGAGTCAGTAATCAGAAGATAGGAAGGAGTCAAGAGACGGAAAATGGAAATCAGAAGACTTACCCATAAAATAATAGAGTTTTAAACAAGGAAGAATATTCTAATTTAGTTTCCCTCAGTATTTATATGTTCATTCTGACTGCTAAATTCTTCTTCATAAATTAGGAAAATACACAGATTAATGTTATTTTTTGTTTACACATATAAATATTCAGTTAAATCACCTGATATTGCTTGAAAATGACGAAAAACCTCAAAAATCAAGGACGATGCGAATATATAGGACTTTGCATTTGAGTAATGTAAAATCTCCATCCATATCTATATTTATATTTATCTGCGTTAATCTGCGGTTTTTATCTCTTCACATACACTTTTCACAACTTATACCAAGAACAACATTACTCCATGAATTACAAACAATTATTTAACACAACAGTCGCTTCCGTGGGAATTATCGGAATATTAACCAGTGTTTGGGTGAATCCATCCCTGTCCCAAAGCAAAAAAACACCTTTAAAATCCCCCGAATCAACACCTATCTCCAAAAAAACAAATGGAAATAACCCATCTTACAGATTGCGATCGCATATTTGGGACGTTTCCGATTTGGCTTTTTCACCTAACAGCAAATTATTGATTAGCGGTAGCTTTGACGAAACAATTCAACTTTGGAGTCTGTTAACACACAAACGGATTCGCACATTCCCTGGACATAAAGAAGGTGTACAAGCTGTCTTAATTACTCCCGACGCACAAACCTTAATTAGTGCAGGTGGTACAGCTAAAACCAACAGCGACAAATCAATCCGAATTACCAGCTTGAAAAATGGCAAAATTATCGGTGCCTTAAATAGTCATACATTGGGAATCACATCATTAGCAATAACTCCCGATGGGCAAACCCTAGCTAGTGGGAGTTACGACAAAACTATCAAACTCTGGAATTGGAAAACAAGACAATTAACCAATACCCTGACAGGACATGGTAGCTGGGTGCGATCGCTTGCAATTAGTCCAGATGGTAAAATCTTAGTCAGTGGAGGTGGTTCTCCCGACGAAAAAACTGACAGCAGCGTCAAAATCTGGGACTTATCAACAGGTAAATTAATTCGTACCATCCCTGGAAACAGCAGTTCCATTAGCTACGTTGTTTCACAGCAGACGGGCAAAAAATAATTAGTGGTAGTGAAACCGAAATTAAAATTTGGAATACAAATAACGGTGAAATTGTCAATACAATTAAAGCACCTTCTCCAGAAGGCATCAAAGCGATCGCAATTAGTCCGAATGGTACAATCATTGCCACAACATCGTTAGATGCTTCAGTCAAGCTCTGGAATTTAGCAGATGGGAAACTCTTGCAAACTATAGTTCCAGCAGCTAACAACGATAACCTAGACCGATTGTACCCAAGTAGCGTTCGCTTTAGTCCCGATAGTAAAACAATTGCGATCGGACATGGAGGAGGAGCATATTTATCTCAGTTTCCCATCGATCTGTATCAAGTCAAATATTAGAGCCAGTTGAGATATTGAGAGTGAATCTAATATCTCTCTAATAGACATCGAACCCCATTCAATGTTCATCACTTTGATTAACCTGTCTTGGTTAGTATCTTCTAGCGAAATATTTGGTAATCCCGCCTTACTAAGACTAGTAATGTTTGAATATCCTTTAAGATTTTTTAAAAAAGCGTTAACTGATAGTGGATTAGAAAAAGTGCTAGGTGCAACGTTGCCGAATAAGACAATTATTGAATCTTGATTATTGGTATCAATTTTTTTAGAAATAACGTGATTAATAGAAACGGAAGAATACATAAGTACAAAGACATAGGCATTCTTTTCTACTACGTATTTTTTTATAAATCAAGTGACCGATAATTCCTTAATGGTACAAGCCCACCGAAGTTTGGCGGGACGGAAACCGACACCGCCAACTTCTCCCTAAATTAATTTATGGACAGATATATTTAAACATTGCCTGGTACTCGCTCC
>JAAUPE010000099.1 GCA_012034595.1 Calothrix sp. CSU_2_0
TTAGGAATTCAGGAGTTGGGAATCAGGAGTTGGGAATCAGGAGTTGGGAATCAGGAGTTAGGAGTTAGGAGTAGGAGTTAGAGTAGGAGTTGGGAATCAGGAGTTAGGAGTTAGGAGTTAGGAGTCAGAAGGTTTCTGTTTTGTGACACAATTATAAAATTCGGATGTTATCAGACTTACATTAAAATAAGTATTTTGTCAATCCAATTATTTGATGAATATAAACATAATTTCTGTTGAATTTATGGCAAATGATATTTACATATTCTCGTAAAGGTATATACTCGTTAATATCTTTTGACGTGGAAATAAAATTACATTCGTATTTTCCGATTGAACGTAGATATTCAGCCCTAAGCATCAAGATATTAGTCTGAACCATCGCTTCATTTTTGGTTTCCATTGCTTCAATAATCAAAAAAAGCACCAATAATCTATGACAGTTTGCGACGACGAACAAAATTTGATTCGCCAAGGTTTGTATGCGAAAAAATTACGTCCTTTATTACCAGAACGAGCATTTATCCCAGATAAAAATAAACTAACTATCCAACTAATTAATGTTGTAATTTTACTACTTGGTTGGGGTATTGCATCCTATTTAGATGAATGGTCAACATACTTGTTATGGCTGTATTTACCCTTGGCATTGGTGATGGGTAATAGTATTGTGGTTTTGCTATTTAGCTCCCATGAACTAATGCATAATAGTGTTATTAAAAACTATCGTCTGATTTATTTTTTTGGCTTTCTCGGAATGATAATGTTGGGAATGCCGCCAACTTTTTGGAAAGTGGTTCACAATCGAGAACATCACAACAAAACTAATTCTTTGGATGACCCCGATCGCAATTATTTGTCAACCCAGCCTAATACTTGGGGGAAATGGATTCAGGACAGATTTGTCCCTTCTGCGGAAGTTCATCCTCTTGGTTTGTTGCTGGGTATGACATCTGCTTGGGCAGTACATAATTTTCGGAATTTAACTTCGGTATTACTATTTAATAGTAAATCTGTTAGTTATGTTCCTGCTGCCTTCCGAATTAGCACTAAAGAACGGCGATTAATAGCTGTTGAATGGTTGGCAATAGTCGCCATTCATGGAAGTATTTTGGCATATTTGCAATTTCATCCTTTAAAAGTAGTATTAGCTTACTTTTTCCCGATTGCCATTGGCTATGCAGGGTCAATGTTCTATATCTATACAAATCACATGATTTGTGAAATGACCGATATCAATGACCCTCTAATTAATAGTGTATCTTTGAGAGTTCCCAAAATATTCGATTTATTGCACCTCAACTTCTCCTATCATACCGAACATCATATTTTTCCAGGGATGAATTCTAATTACTATCCACTAGTCCAAGAATTACTCCAGCAACATTATCCAGAAAAATATAACTTAATTGATGTTAGGGAAGCTTGGTATTTGCTCATGCATACCCCCAGACATTACCACGACGAAAAGATTTTCACCGATTGGTCTGGTAAAAAGTCCGTTCCTTGTCCGCTATATAAGGCAGCAAAAGAGTAACAAAAATTGCGATCGCAATTTTTAAAGTATTCAAAGTTAAATTAAACCAGGCTATCGAATATTATTGTGAAATTGCGATCGCTCTGCCAAAAGTAAGCAAAAAAGGAGCAAGAACGTAATTATTCTTGCTTGTATAGTCTAAAGTACAAGCAAGATATCCATCTATATGGTAGCAAGCAGCAATTCAATTTTTGTACAAAACTCCTAAGCATGAAGTCTTTCGACTAAATACAGCTTTTCCTCCATTTGACGCTCGTGTTCCACAACAAACACGTTGGAGTATAAATTTGCCATAATTTGTTTGCCTTGCTGCGTCAGCGATAAATAACGCAATCCATCCTGAATATAGGGAAATACCCCATTCCAATAAAATTTAGCGTAGTTTTTCCGCAAGTCCGCAGGTGTTTTATACCCCAACACTTTGTTCATGCCAGTTTCTTCAAATTCATAGAATAAAGAGGTTATTTTCTTTAAATAACGCGGATCGCTTAATTGTCCAATCAAATCTGCGGCACGGACTAAACCTGCAAAACTCTCCGTTCCTTGATGATCTTCTGCGGCAGGTACGGGAAAGCGTGTTAGTTCTATATTAGTTTTAATCACCTCTGCATCGATAAGATTATGTCCACCAAATCTTTCATCGATAAATTGTTTTGCCCGATCGACATGGTAAGGTGTCATGCTTGCGTCTGATGCTCCTGGTGGTAAGGAAATCATTTTTCCTTCTTTACCTGTAGAGTACAAACCTTCTATTTCCCGATCTTCACGACATACTCCTTTAACATAACCAATATCGTGGCAAACTAAGGAAATAATGAAGTGCAGCCAGTCTTCGCTAGATACTCCACCCTCACGGATGTGCTTACCCCGCAGGATTTCCTGTCCAACGAGAGTAACTAATATTGAATGTTCGACATTATGATACAAAGCATCGCTGTTGGCAATATTCTCTAGAGCCATACTGCCTGCCCAAGCGATAATATCTTGGTAATCCGTCTTCAGACATCCATAAGTGCGTCGATATCCTTCTCTAATCTGATTTACAAATGCATCAATTAAAATTTCCGTGGTATTGAACATAGTAGTTACTTGTTAATATCAGTTATTTATGGTTTCTTTCAAATTTGCTCATTCAGCAGCAACTTAATGAATTTACTAAAGAGAGGTAGAGAGCAGGAAGAAAGAATGGAAACAATACAGCAAAGCCCACTTTCAAAACAAGAATTGTGCCTTTCGACACCGTACTCTCTCACAAAGCGTCCTTACTTTAATCCCACAATCCTTTAAAGGGTGGGTTTGGTGTTGATTTATCCTTAGAAGTTTTCCAAGCAAGTCTAAGCTCCCTTGATACTTAAGGATTAACTAACTGCACAGACAAGGAAAATATTTCTGTCTCGATCACAGGATATGCGATGTGTTCCTTAATCTGCAAAAAAAACTGATAAATACGTGTTATTACTTAGCGAAATAATTCGAGCTTTAAGGTTTGAATTAAATTGGCTGCAAGGAATAATACTTCACTAAAGCTTCTTATCTCTATGTCCAAGTTGAGCCTTCGTGACTGTTATAGACAAAAGCTGTATGTGTATTATATCACTTGTATCTCAGCGTTAAAATGTTATACGAATTCATCCTCTGAATGTTATTATGGATGTCCTTAATGATTCTTTAGGTTGCGGAATTATTTACCTAATTATTGATGGCTTTGCTCAATCCCTAATGCCTAAAACTTAGCGAAAATCTGGCGGATTTTATAACCATAAGTTGAAAAAATGCGTCATAGTTAATATATGGTAACTATTTTCAATCTTTCTTAAGCAAAACTTCGTAGTAATGCTGTGGTGAAACTGGAGGAATAACTGTGGCAGAGGAAGGTTTTTCAGATTTAGAGGTGCAGGATTCATTGTCAGCAGTTGATAACACTGAGGTGGAAGAAACAGAAGCAGAGGAACCGAAACAGCGACGGGGGTGGTTAACACCATTGTTGCTCGGTTTAGGGTTGGGAATTGCGATCGCAATCGGTACAATACGAATTTTAGACCAGCGATCGACGGCACAAAAAGCCCCCGAAGCAAGTAAAATTGCCCCATCCATACCTCCAGCAATGACAGTGACGACCACATCAGTCCAAGCTGCTAGTATTAGTCGCTCCCTGAATGTGAGTGGAACTATTGCCGCAAGGGATTTAACCCCGGTATTACCCCAGGCAAGTGGTTTGCAAGTCAAGCAAGTGCTTGTGAAGGTGGGGAATTCTGTCAAAGCTGGGCAAGTAATGGCGGTACTCGATAATTCGCTTTTACAAGACCAAATTCGCCAAGCAAGGGCAGATGTGGAGTCAAAACAAGCTGATGTGTCATCAAAGCAAGCCGATTTAGTCTCTAAGCAAGCTGGATTGACATCAAGCCAAGCAGCACTAGCAGCAAGTCAGGCTGTAGTCCAGCAACGACAAGCCGACTTAGCCCAGGCAAAAGCGAGATTGGTAGATGCACAGCGTAATTTTCGCCGTAACCAAGAACTTTTTGCTCAAGGAGCAATTAGCCGTCAAGTATTGGATACGAACGAAACTAACTTCG
Organism: Calothrix sp. CSU_2_0; assembly: GCA_012034595.1. GTDB lineage: Bacteria > Cyanobacteriota > Cyanobacteriia > Cyanobacteriales > Nostocaceae > Brunnivagina. The sequence continues at coordinate 4,111 of JAAUPE010000099.1, forward strand.
CAACTGCGAGGGAAGCAGTCCAACAAGAAGAAGCCAATATTCGTAGCGCTCAAGCGAATGTTGAGAGTGCCAGAGCAAATATTGGTATCGCTCAAGCTAGTGTACGGATTGCAGAGGCTGGTATAAATAGCGCCCAAGCTAGCGTTAAAAGTAATAATGCCAAAGTTGAGCAGCTTAAAACCCAGCTTGGGCAAACCGTAGTTCGTGCCCCAGTATCAGGAATTGTTGCCGAACAACTGACCCGTGTAGGTGATGTTACTGGTGTGCCACCACAAACCCAGGTGGCGACAGTTGTGGGAGGTTCACAGAAGTTATTCTCAATCATTCAGGATGGGCAATTGGAGTTACAAGCACTGGTTCCCGAAAATCAGCTAGGGCAAATAAAAGTTGGTGCGAGTGTCCAGGTTACATCTGCTAGGGATAATAATCTGCGTTTGCAGGGAACAGTTCGAGATATCGAAGCAATTGTCAACCAGCAGCGACGGGAAGCAACGGTAAAAATTGATTTACCTTCAACAAGTTTACTGAAACCGGGAATGTTTGCCAGTGCCGCGATCGCAACGACCACACAAACTGGTGTAGCTGTACCGCAGAAAGCCGTACAATCCCAATCGGATGGCAACACCGTTGTATTCATGCTATCGGGTGAAGACACAGCTAATGGGGCTTCAGCTAAGGTAGACAAGGTAAAAATGCAGAAGGTAGAAGTGGGAGAAATTCTTAATGGTGACAGGATTGAGATCGAAAGTGGACTTCGAGTAGGCGATCGCATTGTTGTCGATGGTGCTGGTTATATCAAAGATGGCGATACAGTACGAGTTAAGTAGAGACGACCCGATGGGTCGTCTCTAATTCATAATTAGAAATTTTAATTAGAAATTAAAAGGAGAAATAAGAAATAAAAATAATAAAGAGAAATAATAAATAAAGAGAGAAGAGAGACAGAGAGACGACCCACCGGGTCGTCTGTACGATGATTAATAATTATTAGTGATTGGGAAAAAGATAAATTCCCAATTCCCAATTCCCCAATTCCCCAATGCCCATCTTCTAAATAAATATGTCCTTCAATCTTTCTTCGTGGTCAATTAAAAAACCAGTTCCGACGATAGTTTTATTTTTAATTCTGACTTTAATTGGTTGGTATTCGTTCTTAAATTTAGGAATTGATACCAACCCAAATATCGATATACCTACTGTTTCCGTAACAGTAACTCAACCTGGTGCTGGTCCAGCAGAATTGGAAACCCAGGTGACAAAGAAGATTGAAGATGCGGTTGCGGGCTTGGGAAACATTGACGAGTTACGATCAACTGTTAGTGATGGAATTTCCACGACAGTGATTGCATTTAACTTGGGGATAAATACCGATCGCGCAACCAACGATGTCAGAAATGCGATCGCGCAAATTCGCCAAAACCTTCCCCAAGATGTTAATGACCCAATTGTCAAGCGATTGGAGTTTTCGGGTGGTCCAATTCTTACCTATGCAGTAAAATCAACCACCCTATCGGTTGAAGAGCTAAGTAATATTGTTGACCAAAATATTAGTCGCCGACTACTTGGTGTTAAAGGTGTTGCTCAAGTAAACAGGGTGGGTGGGGTTAATCGGGAAGTTCGCGCGAATTTAAATCCCGAACGTTTGCAGGCTTTAAATATTACCGCAACCCAAGTTAACGACCAATTACGAGCATTTAATATTAACCTTCCCGGTGGACGAGCAGAATTAGGTGGTAGCGAACAAAGCATTCGGACTCTTGGTAGTGCCCAAACAGTCAAACAGTTGCGGGAATATGAAATAGTTCTTCCTAATGGTGGTTCTGTACCGTTGTCGAGTTTGGGAACTGTGGAAGATAGCTTTGGTGATGTCCGTCAATCTGCCCTACTCAATAATAATCCGGTAGTTGCATTCCAAATTCTCCGGAGTACGGGTAGTGTCACAGTCACCGTGGAAGAAGGGGTAAAACAAGCGGTTGAAGAATTAAATAAAACACTTAAAAGTCAAAACATTAGCATTGAATTAATTTTTACCCGTGCTGCCTTCGTTCGCGATTCCTATCAAAGTACAATCGAGGAATTAATCCAGGCTTCGGTTCTCGCGGTGATTATTATCATGTTGTTTTTGCGGAACTGGCGAGCAACATTAATTACAGCAGTGGCATTGCCTCTTTCAATGTTACCGACTTTCTTTGTCCAGCAAGCCCTGGGTTATACCCTCAACAACATGACTTTGTTGGGTTTAGCCCTAGCTGTTGGTAACTTGGTTGATGATGCCGTGGTGGAAATCGAAAACATGGAACGGCACATGGCAATGGGTAAATCTCCACGTCAAGCGGCTTTTGATTCGTCGGATGAGGTGGGTTTGGCTGTAATCGCTTCGGCAGCTACCATTATTGCGGTGTTTCTCCCCGTTGCATTTATGGGGGGGATTCCCGGTCAGTTTTTCCAGCCTTTTGGCGTTACAGTCGCCGTTTCGACATTTTTCTCGACTTTAGTTGCCCGGATGGTGACACCGATGATGGGGGCTTATTTACTTCAGGATAATCGGGGGAAAGGGGAAAAGGGCAAAGGGCAAAGGGCAAAAGGTAAAGGGAAAAAGAAATTTTTCTTCCTCCCCGTTTCCCCCTCCTCTTCCCGTCGTCGCTTTCAACCATATAAATCATTGCTGAAATGGTCATTGAACCATCGCATCATCACAATCCTAATTGCTGTGACATTTTTCATCGGTAGTGTGATGTTGATTCCTTTAATTCCCAAAGGGTTGGTTGATGGTGGTGATATTGGCATCTCCCTAATTTCAGTCGAGTTACCTCCAGGTTCGACTTTGGCAGATACCAACAAAGCAGTGACGCAATTAACTAATATCGTGAGGAAAAATAGTTTAGTTGAAAACGTCTTAGCAACCCAAGAGATTAATTCAGCTACCCTTACGGTCAAGCTCAAATCCAAAGAAGAACGGAAACTTTCCCAGCTAGAATTTGAACAGCAAATACGTCCTGATTTTGCTCAAGTTCCTGGTGCGAGAATTAGTTTTGAAAGTGCGAGTGCTGTAGGTGGAAGAAAAGATTTAACGGTGGTTTTGCAAAGCGAAAATCCCCAACAATTACTGCAAGTAGCCGATAATGTCGAGCGGGAAATGCGAAATATTCCGGGTTTGGTTGAGGTGACATCAAGCGCTAGTTTAGTCAAACCAGAAATTTTAGTGATTCCCAATCCCCAACGTGCCGCAGATTTGGGAGTGACTGTACAAGCGATCGCACGTACAGCTTCCCTGGCAACAATTGGGGATAATGACGCAAATTTAGCCAAATTCAACCTTCCCGACCGTCAAATTCCGATTCGCGTCCAAATTGACCCAAAAGCCCGTCAAGATATCGAAACAATTAAGAATTTACAGGTTCCTCGAACTGGTGGTGGGATTGTACCGCTCAATTCCGTTGCTGATATTCGTTTTGGTAGTGGTCCTGCGACTATAAACCGTTTTGATAGACAGCGACAAGTTTCGGTGGAAGCAAATTTAGAAGGTACTTCTTTGGGTAATGCTTTGAGTGCAACCGATAAACTGCCAGCTTTGCAAAATTTGCCTTTGGGTGTGACGCGACGTTCCGCAGGTGATGCCAAAATCATGGCAGATATTTTCGGAAAATTTGGGGTTGCCTTGGGTGTGGCAGTAATCATGATTTATGGCATTCTCGTACTGCTGTATAACAATTTTCTCTACCCGATCGCAATTATGGCTGCATTACCGTTTTGTTTGGGTGGCACATTAGTTGCTTTGTTGGTTGCACAGAAAGCCTTGGGACTTTACGCTTTGATTGGGGTGGTTTTGCTTTTGGGTATTGTCACCAAAAACTCAATTTTGTTAGTTGACTATACATTAATCAATTTGGAAGCAGGGGAATCCTTACGTCACTCTTTGATAGATGCAGGGGTATCGCGCTTGCGTCCAATTCTCATGACTTCATTTGCCACAATTGCCGGGATTATTCCCTTAGCATTGGGAGTGGGTGCAGGTGCGGAAATTCGTCAACCGATGGGTATCGCAATTTTAGGAGGATTTACGACTTCGACACTATTGACATTGTTGGTAGTACCAGTTTTATTCAGCTATATCGATAATTTCCAAAATTTTATTTTAGACTTTGTGCGTTATGGCTTTAGAGGCAAAAAAAATCACCACAAAAAGCGCGATACTCCACAGAATGCACTTCCAGATAACGTGAAATTTCCCCCAGAAGCAGAAAAATCGCGATCGTAACTATATCGACAAATAATTTTGATAAACAACCTCATCCTTCCAGAGGGTGGGGTTCCATTTTGAACAAGTTTTAACCCACCAATGCTTGAACTCTGGCAGGTGTTAAATCTTGAACATTACAAAATACGATTTCAGCCCCCGCATCTAGCAGTAATTCCGCGTAGGCATCACGTCGCGATAGTAGTTTTTGGACGTGGGGAGGCAACACCCCAACACCAATCCAATTACGGTCGGTTTGCTGACTCCGGGCTTTTTCCACGGTGTACATATCAGCAACGGTATCTCCTACATAAATAACTGTTGCTGGGCTAGTATTAGCTTGTTCCAGGTGACGCACAGCAGCGAATAAACCCGTTGGGTCTGGTTTTCCTGGTGCATCTTCCATCGCAATCAAAACAGGTGGTTTGATATTCAGCCTTTTTTCTAAAACATAGGTTGCAGAAGCACGAGTCGCACCGCTAAAAAATCCCCATGTTATCCCAGCATTTGTGAGGTTTTCTAAGTATTCAGATTGTAGTAATAACGGCTCATCACAAATATATCCATTCCAGTGATTCGGGTCTGTACCTCGATATCGCGATTGAAAAAATCCAACAATTGTTTCATAATCAATCCGGCTTTGATTTCGTGATTCACCTTGTTGTTGCCAATATCGATGTATTAATTCTTGCGATGCTTCCCAATCATTATTCCAAATTCCCTCAGATTTGAGCTTGTCAATATCTGCTGGTGTTGGACGATAGCCGTTATTAGTAAAATGCTGTACGGTATCAGCTAATGCACGGCGATATGAACCACTGACATCGCGAATAACGCCATCTATATCAAAAACAATAATTGTGTGTGTTGAGGATTGTTCGCTCATGGAATCTGTTGGCTAAATTAAGTTGGGCATGGGGCATTGGGCATTGGGGAATTTGTAGATAATCCCCACAATGGTTTGGTCAGGTGGTCAGAAATTGAGTTAAAATAAGCGATCGCAACGCCAATCCGATAAAATCAAACGGATGGTTCAGTATCAGTTAAGTTAAGCCCGGATATTTCCCGGAGGTGTGATTGACCAAGTTTATTCTAAAAATTCTCTGGTTAGATGAGAACGTCGCTCTAGCGGTGGATCAAATTGTCGGTAAAGGTACTAGCCCTTTAACAAAGTACTTCTTTTGGCCCCGTAATGATGCCTGGGAAGAACTAAAAAAAGAGTTGGAGTCAAAACATTGGATTACCGATGTAGATAGAGTTGAACTACTCAATAAAGCTACAGAAGTAATTAACTATTGGCAAGAAGAGGGTAGAAAACGCCCAATGGTCGAAGCCCAATCTAAGTTTCCTGAAGTCACTTTTACAGGTAGCGCTTGATTTTTTCTCCAATTTTTTTTGGTTTATCAAAATTAAAAATTTGAGATTTTGAGATTTTGACGGCAGTATCTTAGATAAATCGACAAAATTACGGTTTTCAAAAGACATCGACCGAATTTAATTATTCGTTGTCTAGAACCCCTGTAGAGACGTAGCACTGCTACGCCTCTACATTTATTTTTAGCTGAATTCATGTAACTTTTGCTCCTTCCCCCCATATTGCTTTTTGTACCACTGTTGCGTAATATCTGTAAAAATAGATATTAATAACAGTATCCCGACCGGAAAAGTGTGGATTAAAAAGGTGATTCAAAAATGGCTGTTTGGCAGGTTATATTCGTTGCAAGGTTTGCTGGCTTTGTTTTTGTTAGGGGCTATTTTAACTGGTTTGATTGCTTCTTGTTCTCCTGTGGTTGATAAGGTTGCTGCCAAAAAACCTGATATTGAACTGACGCTTGTTTCTTTTGCTGTGACTCGAACTGCACACGAAGCTATTATTCCTAAGTTTGTCGAAAAATGGCAGCGAGAACGTAATCAATATGTTAAATTTAGCCGCAGTTATGGTGGTTCGGGTGCCCAAACCCGTGCTGTAATTGATGGTTTGGATGCTGATATCGTTCATCTGGCATTAGCGTTAGATACCAAACGTATTGAGAAGGAAGGATTAATTGCACCGGGATGGGAGAAGCAGTTTCCCAATAATGGGATTGTTTCACAATCTGTCGCGGCATTGGTCACTCGTCCTGGTAATCCTAAAAATATTCAAACTTGGTCTGATTTAACTCAACCAGGGATTAGAATTATTACTGCCGATCCGAGAACTTCTGGTGTTGCCCGTTGGAATTTTTTAGCTTTGTGGAATGGGGCAATTCAAGCTGGAAGTGATGAAAATCGGGCAACAGATTTTGTGGAAAAGGTTTACAGTAATGTGCCTATTTTTGCTAGAGATGCACGTGAAGCTACGGATGCATTTGTCAAACAAGGGCAAGGTGATGTGCTGATTAATTATGAAAATGAAGTTGTTTTAGCACAACTCAAAGGGCAAAAGCTTGATTACACAATACCTGATGTGAATATCTCGATTGATAATCCGATTGCGATCGCGGATAAGAATGTGGAGAAACACGGCAATCGGGAAGTTGCGGAAGCTTTTGTCAATTATCTTTTTACCCCGTCAGCACAAGCAGAGTTTGCCAAGGTGGGATTTCGTCCTGTAAATCAAACTCTAGCGCAAACGAAAGCTATTCAAGATAAGTATCCTGGAGTGAGCAATTTGGGTACGGTTAAAGACTTTGGTGGATGGAATGCTGTACAAAAAAAATTCTTCGCAGATGGGGGAATTTTTGACCAAATTCAACAGAAAAATCGCAATTAGGTTAATGGTTAATGGTTAATGGTTAATGGTTAATGGTTAATGGTTATCTCCACTCCTCACTCCCAGTTCCTAAAACATGACTATCTCTTCTTCTCCACAACCTCTCCGTCGTCCAACTCCTGGCAATAAGTTCTTTCAGTATCTCATTCATTTACCTTGGACTTGGCGGGTTACTTTTGCATACCTAACGGTGATGCTATTCGTCCCCATTGGGGCAATGTTTGCAAAAGCAAGTACCACATCTCCGGGTGAGTTTTGGCGGATTGCTACAAGTCCTGTGGCACTGGCTACTTATGATGTGACTTTCACTACATCTTTACTGACTGCTTTGGTTAATGGTATTTTTGGGACACTGATTGCTTGGGTTCTGGTTCGGTACGATTTCCCTCTGAAAAGATTTATTGATGCTTCAGTGGATTTACCTTTTGCTCTGCCTACTTCTGTCGCAGGTTTGACATTGGCGACTGTGTATAGTGAAAATGGCTGGATTGGTTCGCTGTTAGCACCTTTGGGGGTGGAAGTCTCTTTTACACGGTTAGGTGTAGCTGTGGCAATGATGTTTATTTCTTTACCGTTTGTGGTTAGGACGGTGCAGCCTGTATTGCAAGAAATGGAAAAGGAAATTGAAGAGGCTTCTTGGAGTTTGGGTGCGTCCCAGTTTCAAACTTTTACCCAGATAATATTACCACAATTGTTTCCGACGATTTTAACGGGTGTGGCTTTGGGTTTTTCCCGTGCTGTGGGTGAATATGGTTCGACGGTGATTATTGCCTCGAATACTCCTTATAAAGATTTGATTGCACCTGTACTAATTTTTCAGCGTTTGGAATCCTACGATTTTGCTGGTGCAACTGTTCTGGGTACGGTGATGTTGGTGATTTCGTTGGTGTTGCTGTTGGGTATTAATTTTTTGCAAGCTTGGGGTAAGCAGTATGATGAAAAATAATGCGTTAGGTAAAGAGAATCGGCAAAAAAGTTGGGTTCCTTTAGTTTTAATTGGAATTGCCCTTGCTTATTTAGGTTTAATTCTTTACATCCCTGCCATTAACGTTTTTTACCAAGCTTTCAACACTGGAGTTGCACCATTTTTTCACAACTTAACTCAATTTGATTTTTTGCACGCAGCTTGGTTAACGTTGATTTTGGCATTGATTTGCATTCCTGTGAATGCAGCATTTGGATTATGTGCAGCTTGGGCGATCGCACGTCATCGATTCCCCGGACGCACGCTATTATTAAGTATTATTGACTTGCCGTTTTCTATTTCCCCTGTTGTGGTTGGATTAATGATTGTATTGGTTTACGGTAGGCAAGGATGGATTGGTAACTGGCTTGTGGAACATGGAATGAGAATAATTTTTTCGTTTCCAGGAATGGCGATCGCAACTGCTTTTGTGAGTATGCCATTTGTGGCGCGGGAAGTTATCCCCGTTATGGAAGAATTGGGAAGTGACCAAGAAGAAGCTGCGAAGACTCTTGGTGCGAATAACTGGCAAATATTTTTGCGTGTGACTTTACCAAATGTTCGTTGGGGTTTGCTTTATGGTTTAATTTTAACTAATGCCCGCGCAATGGGTGAATTTGGTGCTGTATCGGTAGTTTCGGGCAATATCATCGGTAAAACTCAAAGTTTACCGTTGTTTGTCGAAGACACTTACAAGCAATATGAAACCGCAGCAGCATATTCAGCAGCAGTAATTTTGGCACTACTAGCTGTGGTGACATTGGTGCTGAAGGAAATATTAGAACGGAAAACCCGCATTCAAGAAGTGGAATAGGGAAACACAGAAAACAGCATTAAAATAGGGGTGGGTTCCCCCCACCCTTGAGAGCGATCGCACTGATAGATTGATATCTGGGAAGTTTTATTTCTGGTATTTAAATTTGTAGATTCTTTTGGGATTCAACTTGCACAACCCAAAAATTCTTCTTCGCACAAGACAATGCGATGTAAGGGAAGACGCTGAATTACTCCTTGTTCTTCGAGTTGACTCAAAGCGCGAGAAATCGTCACGCGAGTTGGTCCTAGCATATCAGCAATATCTTGATTGGTTATACGCAAATCGATTAATTGCCCCTTCTCAACTGTTTTACCAAACTTTTTCGCTAACCATGCCAATAATTTAATTAGCATTGAATCGATGGTTTTCTGACTGCGGATTACCATTAATTCTTCTGTTTGCTCGATATGGGAGGTCAAAGTCTTCATTAATCGATGATTCTCCCCTAATCTGAATGGAGTAACTTCAACTGAAGTCAAGCACTCAATGATGTAGGGTTCAATTGTTGATAATGCATCACCAACAATGTCACCATCGCTCCAAATACCTAAAGTAACGGCAGTTCCATCTTCCAGGTAGGTCATCGTCCTTACCACTCCACTTTGGATGTACCAAAGATTATTCTGTCCTGAAGGTAGAAATCCACGACGCGAAAAAAGTTGCTTCGCAGGTAGAGCAGTAGTTTCAGGGAATTTGTAAATAGCAGACATATTTTTAGAGCCGAATAGTTAACAGGGAACAACTTAGTTATAAATATATCCTGCTGAGATACAATTAGCACTCTTTTTTTTGATTTTTATGATTAATTTTTCTTTTATATCTATCGATAAGGCTCGATAAATAAATATGAAGAAATATGAATTACAGTTCAATTTATCTAATTATTCAGTTGATTTTGAATTATTCAGCTGATAAACAGCAGGGTAAGTAAAATCTTACCCTGCGATGAAATATTCGATTTGTCCGTACGATTGAAGTTTGAGGAAAGGTTTTAGCTTTATGCTAGTTTTCGTTCGTAATAATTACGGAAAAATATCTCACGAATTGGGTTACATTGGTGTGAAGTTTTGATAATTCTCTGGGTGCATGAATTGTTTTAATTGATTGATTTGTTTGCGGTTAAACCCAGTATTCGCAGGTTCTACAGATCGATTTACTGCATTGATAATTGCTATTAAAGATGCTGTGACAATATTAGAGTTAATACCGACACCATGTAACGTTCCTGTTACGAATGTACCTGCTATTTCAACGTAAGCAATAGCATCAGAATTACTGCCAAGATGACGAGAATGTTCTTCGTAGTGGTGAATTTGTAATTTTGAGTCTAATGGTAAATCGAATGCAAAATTTAACAGAGAATTTAATGCGATCGCGAAAGCGTCAATTGGACCATTACCTTTGCCATGAACTGTAATATACTCATTGCTTATTTGTAATTTAGCTGACAGCATTTGTGTACCATCTTCTGCTATGTACAATTGATGCGATACATATTTCAATGATTTTCTTGGTTGCAAATATTCTTGCTCAAACAATTCCCAAATCTCGCGAGAAGATAATTCTTTGCCACTAGCATCCATAAATTTTTGGACAATTTGGCTAAATTCAATTTGCAATCTGCGGGGTAAAGTCAAATTATAGTCACGTTCCAATAAGAATGCGATTCCACCTTTGCCAGATTGACTATTTACCCGCACAATCGATTCATAAGTACGTCCAACGTCAGCAGGATCGAGGGGTAAATATGGAACTTCCCAAAATGTATCAGGTTTTTGGACGGCGAAACCTTTTTTAATTGCGTCTTGATGGGAACCGGAAAAAGCTGTAAATACTAAGTCACCAACGTAGGGATGACGGGATGGGATAGGTAATTGGGTACAATCTTCAACAATCTGGGCAATTTCGTTAATGTTGGAGAAATCTAAACCGGGATGAATTCCTTGGGTATATAAGTTTAACGCTAACGTCACCAAATCGACGTTTCCAGTACGTTCTCCATTCCCGAACAAGCATCCCTCAACCCGCTCTGCACCTGCCATTTGGGCAAGTTCGGCAGCTGCAATCCCACAACCTCGGTCGTTGTGTGGGTGTACACAAAGAATTATACTATCTCTACGGTTTAAATGGCGATGCATCCATTCTACTTGGTCGGCAAATATATTTGGTGTCGAGACTTCCACCGTTGCGGGGAGGTTGATAATCGCTTTATTTTCTGGTGTTGGTTCCCAAATATCGAGGATGCGATCGCAAATAATTTTTGCAAATTCGAGTTCGGTTGCGGTGAATGTTTCGGGGGAATATTGAAATTGCCAGTTGGTTTCGGGTTGTGTTGCTGCGAGTTGGTTAAATAATGTTGCTGCTGAAGCTGCTAAATTTATTGTTCCTTGCCGATCTAAACCTAATACTGTGCGGCGAAATACGGGTGAAGTGGCATTATATAAATGTACGATCGCTTGTTTTGCACCTTGTAATGCTTCAAAGCTACGATAAATCAATTCTTTCCGTGCAGGAGTTAATACTTGAATTTTGACATCATCGGGAATTAATTGCTGTTCGATCAAATATCTGACAAAATCAAAGTCGGTTTGTGAAGCGGAAGGAAAGCCAACTTCAATTTCTTTGAAACCAATATTTATCAATAAATTGAACATTCGCAATTTCCGCTCAATGTTCATCGGTTCAATCAATGCTTGGTTTCCATCCCGTAAGTCTGTGCTTAACCAAGTTGGAGGATGGGAAATTATTTGATTAACCCAAGTACGATTTGGTAAATTAATTGGTGCAAAGGGACGATATTTATTTGCTGGATTTTTCAACACGTTCGTTGTTTCCTTCTTTTGTAATTTTGGTCGTAATTTTGAGAGATTGCAGCGAAAATATTCCGAATATTTGCACAAGTTTGACGATTCACAAATGGGTTATCAGGTTGCTGCAAAATCCACATCTGACAACCCGTAAATAGTCGTAGCAATGGCTCAATTGATAGATAAAGTTGCATAAATACCTTTAAGAATCAGTTATCAGTTATCAGTTATCAGTAATCAGTTATCAGTAATCAGTAATCAGAAATCAGTAATCAGAAATCAGAAATCAGTAATCAGTAATCAGTAATCAGTAATCAGTAATCAGTAATCAGAATTCAGAATTCAGAATTCAGTAGAAACGTGCATATCACGTCTGTGTATATTGCGATCGCAGAAAACATGTAGGGGTTAACGGTTGTTAACCCTGAAATATAGTTGTTAACCCTGAAATATGGTTGTTAACCCTGAATATATAATTGTTAACCCTGAATATATAATTATTAACCCAGGATATATGTTTGCAAATACATGTATGGTTACAAACCCCATATTTTATGATGAAAACCGCGAAAATCGAATTTAAAACTATTACTGGTGAATGAATATTTTGATGAAGCTTAGACTTCAACACATAGTAGTAGTCCTAGCCCAAGTCTAAGGCTAGAGTTTAATTGTAGAGATAGCTGCTGAGTAAACATAATTATTGATTTGACTACTTAGCATATATGCTATCTTGCGATCGCGAAATTGGTCAAGTATTTTTCTCAAAAAATCTTTTTGTAAAAAATCTTAAAAGCTGCTGAGGTACTCTCAGTCGTAAAATAACAGTAAACAATGTAGTGCTGTTGTTGTGAAATTATGGCTTCTCAAATTTTGACCGATCCAGAAAAGTGGTGCGAAACCTACGAACTCGCTTCCCAACATGACAAGTATTCCCTCTTGATGGAAGCACTTGAAGAAGCACTTCCACAGGAAATCATCAAAGAATGCGACTTAGGGATGTTGTTAGTAGAGTTAAAAGATGAATTTGAAAGCAATAATTTAATTACAGAATTCCTGTCGATAATTGAAAAAGTCCAGCAATTACAACCAGAGCTTTATGCTCAAGAATTTGCATACCTTAATGATTTAAGAGTTGAGTATTATTTATTCCGCAATCAACTAGAACTTATAGATGATTGTTTAACTCAGTTTAAAGCTAACCCGGTTAGCAACATCGACCAAATGATGTCATTAATCGATTATTTGCGATATTACGGAGTTACAGAAGTATTAGTCGATTTATGCGAAATTAGTTACGAACCAGTTAAAAATTCTGATGACATAATACCGGGAACAGAGGTCACTTTTATTGGGATTATTTTGCTCAATTTAGCAGAAAAAATTTATCAAAAACTACAGCAAGGAGAAACCGTAGACTGGGAATCAACTAGTGCTGTAGTCAATCGATTTAATCCCGAAACTGGTCAAAAATGGCTAGTAGATATTCGCGATGATTTAACAACAGAAATCGAAATTAACCAGCAGTTTTTTGCTGACTATAAGAAAAATCAAAAACGAGAAAAGAAATTAGTTGTCTTATCAACCAATTTCTTTAAATATATGGCTACAGAAAAGCAAATAAAATTTATAACTAGTCAAGCTATTTGGGAATCAGTTTTAGAGTTTATAGAAAGTAGAGAACTCTCCAATAAGCAATTAGAATATCCAGATAGTTATTTTGCTTTTACCGAACAACAACTCGATAAATATTTGGGAAGATTACTTAACACTTTATTGTCCAATAGACGACCAGATTTAGTTGCCGTCATTTGGGGAATTCCTTATATCTACGAGTTTCTACATCAGAAAGAAATTATTAGAGAAGGAGTGTATAACGATGCGATCGCAGCAACTAAAACCTTAAAAACAAAGGTAATTAAGTTATTTGAGACGCAACTATGGAAATATGATTTTGTACATCGTTGGTTGCCTCCTAATAGTATTTCTGAAGTAGAATTTACAACTGAAGCAAATCTTTTTGCAACTAGTATTGAAAAAGTTACTCCCCTAGCGATAGAACCAGGTCAAGGTGTATTAGAATCCTTCTATAAGAATTTAGAAGAAAGTGCAATTTTTAAAGACTTATTTACATCTAGTGAAATTGACCATGATTTGGAAGAAGATGTATTAGAGTCTCCAGCACAAGTTGATATACCGCAATTTAAACCAGCAAAACCTCCAAAAAAACGCAAATCTCCACTAATGCAGGCAGCAGAACTCCCCGATAAAAAAGGTAATTCATCAAAAAGTAAAAAGAAAAATTAGGTAATTCTTAATGGGAAGTTCCCAAAAATTCGATTTTGTTTTTAAACGCAGAGAGAAGTTTGCGGGAGATTATTTTTCCGCAAAACTTAGGAGAGTAACACAGAGTAATATAGAGGATATAAAGGATTTGCTTGGTGCTTTCTAAAAAATCACCTACTATCCTTCTAACTATTAACTATTAACTCCCAATGAATAATACCTACAATTTCACATTTGAAAATTCACCAGCAATGACAGCTTTAAAGCAGAGGCAACACGATGATATTAAATATTATAATGCTCGTAATGAGCTATTCAAACTATCATTAATGGCAGACTATGACCAATTAGTTTGTCTACCTTCTCTTACAACTATAGATAAACATTGGTATCAAATAGAAACTGCAAGAAAAGTATTAAGACAATTTGGTGGACGTGCATTACTAGCAGATGAAGTTGGACTGGGAAAAACAATAGAAGCAGGATTAATTGTCAGTGAATATCTAGCGAGAGGAATGATTCAATCAATATTAGTACTAACTCCCGCTTCCCTCGTTTCCCAATGGCAACTAGAACTAGCGACAAAATTTGGTATTTCTTCAATCACAACTGATGACGAAAGTAGACAGCAGAATCCCGAAAACTTTTGGACAGAAAATCCCCACATCATCGCATCTTTAAATACAGCAAAATCAGCTAAACATTATCCCTTAGTAACATCACGTAACTGGGATTTAGTAGTAGTTGATGAAGCACATCATTTAAAAAACCGTAATACCTTAAATTGGAAAGTAGTCAACGCTTTAAACAAAAGATTCATTTTAATGCTGACAGCAACACCAGTACAAAACTCTCTGGTAGAATTATTTAATTTATTAACTTTATTAAAACCAGGATTGCTGAAAACAGAAGCAGATTTTAAACGTGAGTATGTATCATCAAAAAACGGACGTATCCCCAAAAACCCAGAAAAACTTCGTAGTTTAATGCGGGAAGTAATGATACGCAATACCCGCTCTTTAGTCGATGTAAAATTACCAAAACGCTTTGCCACTACGATTACAGTTATTCCCAGCGAAAGCGAGAAAAAACTATATCATGATTTAAGCGAATTTTTGCGAACCCATAGCGAACACCTAGATAAACTTTCTCGCACTAACTTATTAATGCGATCGGGTTCTAGTCCAAATGCACTTGGAGAATCTTTAAAAAATCTCTCCCAAAAATTAGATTTTGAAGAATTGAAAACTTTAGCTAAACGTGCAAGTCAAATTAAACAAGTAGAAAAATCACGTGCTTTAGTAGAATTGCTCAAAAAATCATCGCAAAAAACAATAGTATTTACTACTCATAAAGCTACATCAGCATATCTTGCCAAAGTTTTTAAAGAAAATGGAATCGGATTTGCAGAGTTTTTAGGGGATATGACTTTAAAACAAAAAGATGCAGCAATAGAAGCTTTTCGTGATAATCTCCCGGTATTACTTGCATCAGAAACAGGAGGAGAAGGACGTAATATTCAGTTCGCAAATGCAATTGTGAATTATGATTTACCTTGGAATCCAATGAAGATAGAACAACGTATTGGACGTATTCATCGCATTGGACAAACCCAAGACGTGTTTATTTTTAATTTTTGTCTGCAAGGGAGTATTGAAGAGTATATTTTGCGAATCTTACATGACAAAATCAATATGTTTGAGTTAGTTGTAGGAGAAATAGAAACTATTTTAGGTAATGTGGATGATGAATTTGACTTTAGCGAGACAGTTATAGATATTTGGTTAAAGAATCAATCGCACCAAGATATTAGTAGTGCTTTTGAAAAATTAGCTGATGATTTGCTACAAGCTAAAGATAAATATCAAGAGACTCAAGAATTAGATGAGAAAATATTTGGTGAAGAGTTTGAAGCGTAATCAGGAGTCAGGAGTCAGCAATTAGGAATCAGTAATCAGGAGTTAAGAATCAGAAATTAGGAATCAGAAATCAGTAATTATAATTCGCAATCGAGAGTCAGGAGCGACAAAGAAAAAGTAATAACTACTAATTAATAACCATTAACTAATAAACAAATAAAAAACATGCTCGCAACAAATGACCCAATTATTAACACTTTAGAAAAAGTCATTTCCACCTATGATGGGATTGCCGAACTAATTGACGAAAAAACGATTAATGTACTCTTCCCTGAAGAATTAGCAAAATTACTAAAATTAGAAGAAGAAACTACCTTTAGTACCGCTATTAATACCCCCAATAGCCAATTTATTAGCTATCATTCCGAACTCCTGAATAGATTTGCAGAAATTCTGACAGAAGTTGGTAACGTCACCACTTTAGGCATTAAATATGAAGGTTATTTAAAAACTTCAGGATTTGAAAAACAAATATCCCAAAAAATAGTACCTCTCAATGGCTTAATTCGCTGTGTTGATGCAAAACCAGAAACCACTCGTTACATTTGGTGTAACGTTGCTTACACAGCAGAAGCTGACGAAAAACGAATTGGTATGGTATCGTTCATCTTTAATGAATTTACATCTGTCGCACCTGTAGATGTCGGTGATGCTTTATTATGGGATGCAGATAAAATCCCTGTAGATGATACTTCCCTAGCTCAAAATATGAGCGATCGCGAACTTTCCCGCATCATTGAAAAGACATCTGCAAACTTAATTCAAAAAGATTTAGAAAATTGGCAGGCAAAATTACATCGTGCTTTAGCTAGAGACGAAGAGAGATTAAAAAACTATTATGGAACTATCAGTACTGAGATTGCTGCCAAAATACAACATAAAGAACTCACAGTCGAACAGCAAGAAAAAGAACAAGCTAGAATTGAAGCCACAAACCGAGAACTAGAAAGAAAAATCGCCGATATTCGCGAAAGATACACACTTTCTGTATCAGCAAAATTACATAGTGCTATGGTACTACATTTACCAACAGTACATATCAACTGTACCTTGCAAAGAAAAAAAATTAAAAGAGATATAACCGTAGTTTGGAACCCTTTTAGCAAAATAATTGAGCCTTTGCGCTGTGAAGTCTCAGGAGAACCAACTTACGAATTTTATCTAGATGACAAAGAGGCAAAAATTATTTCACCCTCTGCTTGGAAATAGTTGACTGAGAAAAGTAAAAACAAAAAAGTAAACCCAACCTTCCCTTAGAACCGATGAATATTTAAAAATTTCATCATATTTTTTGAGTCAAGCTTTACAATTTACTTTTTGTAATCCTAACTTTACTAACATCTTTCTACCCGATCCAATACGAGTTCCTGATTCGTAACAAAAATTAACATTTGAGATGCGATCGCAGATGTGCTTTAGCGACACATTACTCCAACAGCAATCAATGTAGCCATCTACTCTGTTTTCTAGTTTCATATTTACAAAAGTTAAACAACAACAACAAGCAGAAAAAGAGACAAAACAACCCCACTATCAGAGTTACAGTTTTAGTCATGCAGGTGTAATTGGCTAAAACCTAGTTCTAGTCAGAACAAAAACAAATATTAGCAATCCCTACCGTTGTTAGGGAATAAATGCGACAAAAACCCGAACATCCTTACCCATCTTCCCGGAGAGACAAAAACTATCGCCAAAATGTAAAATTTCAATTGTGTTATTCACACATAATGGCTAAAATTGGGATGAGAGTTGAGTTTTTCGTAGAAATTTTGCGATCGCACTAGGCATTTTTGTATCAAGTAAGATAATATTGTTAGTCCTGAGTGTTAAATCCCTTTTGAATTGATTAGAATACTTTGTATACAATAAGAACAGTTTGTCAAGTCTCTCAAGGGTGACATTTCAGTAGCACGGTTGCGTGCGATTAAAATTAAATAAGCTAAAGTTAAATTAATCCACCATTTGGTAGATTGCATCTCAACCTTAATAATGTATTTAAGGTAACTGTCCGATCTCAAGTTGAGTCACTTGAACAAAATAAGACTCATCAAACAAAGCAAAAATCAGTGCCTGTGGCATATTTCAGCTAAATTGCACTCTTTTTCAGTGCGGGAAGCTGTCAGTTTGGGTAAGACCTCACCAAAGGCTATCTATGTTAAGGGTACTAAATGCTGTTTTACAGCCAGAAATTGCGGAAAGAAAAACTTTCCCACATCTAAACTTAAACTTCCCTGTAGATACCATGAGCGAGTAAACACCCAGCAGCAAAGATGACAATTGTCCACTCAAAAACCCATAGAGGTAGTGTAAAAATGAGTGCAATAAAAC
Organism: Calothrix sp. CSU_2_0; assembly: GCA_012034595.1. Classification (GTDB taxonomy): domain Bacteria; phylum Cyanobacteriota; class Cyanobacteriia; order Cyanobacteriales; family Nostocaceae; genus Brunnivagina. Next base: position 22,221 of record JAAUPE010000099.1, read on the forward strand.
TTCCCTTCCCAGTTAGCAGAATATAGCTTGCTTACCAAACAATTCATGTTTTGGAGAATACTTTGAATTAGACGAAACTAAGTGTACGGGATATTTTAAGTAACAAGAATATCGTTGTGATTCCATCCAGTTTTGGGAAATTCAAATGTATTACTGCAACACTAAATTTATATTTGGGACAATAGGCTTCATCTTACTTAATTACTTCATGGGTATTACACAAAAACAGTGCAATTTTTGTGAAACAGGCTACAATCTAAACAGTCTTTACAGAAAAATATCCCTTGGGAAGATATTTTTTTGCATGAGGTAGTAATTTTTCTAGCAAGAACGGTCTATTACAGACTATTCAGTTGTAATGAAAGTTGTCTAACAACATTGATTACACTTAAGTCGGGTAAAGGGTTTTTATTTAGAGTTTTTGACTGCATTGCCAAGTACCAAAATGGAACTTGTTGCAGCTATCAAAGTCAAAATAGAAACTTGAAGAAGTGCCAAATACTAATTAAGTATAAGGGCGCAATTAGGTGGAACTTGAAAAATTTTTACAAGTTTATTCCCGAACCTGCGTATAACTTCTGAAAGACCTTAGGTAAATTTAGTCATAAACCACTAGGTAAATGACAGTTGAGCTAGCTTTAAAAAGCAGCATATATGTCTTGATTAATTGATTCTGCAAGGAGCATGAGGAACGCGGCATGAACCAGGCTAACAACGTACTCGAAAATATCTATCAACCCGAACTAAAAATTGGGAGTCAGCCTGATTTCGAGTTAGAAGAACTCTTAATAGATGATGAAGAGGACTTGCTTGGCGACGATGGCGAAATGGATGAGTTTTTAGAACCATCCCCGGATGAGGACGCTAAGTCTGGAAAAGCCGCCAAATCTCGTCGTCGGACACAAACAAAAAAGAAGCACTATACAGAAGATTCGATTCGTCTTTACTTACAAGAAATCGGTCGGATTCGTTTGCTTCGAGCCGATGAAGAAATTGAGTTGGCGCGCAAAATTGCCGATTTACTCGAATTAGAAAGAGTTTGGGAAAAATTGTGCCAGCAATTAGACAGAGACCCCGAATATAGCGAATGGGCAGAAGCCGTGCAGCTTCCTCTACCCCAATTCCGCCATCGGTTACACGTTGGTCGTCGGGCAAAAGATAAAATGGTGCAATCAAACTTGCGCCTTGTGGTTTCAATTGCCAAGAAATATATGAATCGTGGTTTGTCCTTCCAAGATTTAATTCAGGAAGGTAGCCTGGGTTTGATTCGTGCTGCCGAAAAATTCGACCACGAAAAAGGTTACAAATTCTCCACATACGCAACATGGTGGATTCGTCAAGCAATTACAAGAGCGATCGCAGATCAATCTCGGACTATCCGCCTACCAGTACACTTGTACGAAACAATTTCACGGATTAAGAAAACAACAAAGTTGCTTTCGCAAGAAATGGGACGTAAACCCACCGAAGAAGAAATCGCTACTCGGATGGAAATGACCATTGAGAAATTAAGGTTTATCGCCAAATCAGCGCAATTACCTATTTCCTTAGAAACCCCCATTGGTAAAGAAGAAGATTCTCGCTTGGGGGATTTTATTGAGTCTGACGGTGAAACCCCTGAAGACCAAGTTTCCAAAAACCTATTGCGCGAAGATTTAGAAAAAGTCCTCGACAGCCTCAGTCCACGGGAGCGGGATGTATTGCGTTTGCGTTATGGTTTAGATGATGGTCGCATGAAAACACTTGAAGAAATTGGTCAAATCTTTAACGTTACTCGCGAACGTATCCGTCAAATCGAAGCCAAAGCTTTACGTAAGTTGCGTCACCCCAACCGCAACAGTGTGTTGAAAGAATATATTAGATAGATTTTGATAGATTTTGAGTTTATCCCGGCTTCATGTCGGGGTCATAATCTCTCAAGCCAAAACTAAAGCCTACTGCGATTATTGTACTTGCAGTGGGTTTTTATTTTAGCCAATTGAAAAACCTGGAAAAGAGAGGCACATCTCTTCCCAGGCTTAAAAATTAACATCAGGTATTTGTTAGATTACTGTTATAAAAATCTATAGAATACCCCAGAAATGTAAAAATCCTTTACCTGAAAATAATTCGATTCCAGCAGCAGCTACAAAACCAATCATTGCCAAGCGACCATTCCAAATTTCTGCTTGTGGAGTAAAGCCCCAACGCCAGCCATTACGGTCTTCTGCTACTACTGCGTTACCTTTTACTGTTGTTGTATCTGCCATGATTAATAATCCAAACTACAATAATGAAGGTTTGTAACCTTGTGTTAATTAATATAACAAATTTTTCACAGATATTACATATATTTACATATTTGTGTTTATTGGAAATTTTACTGCTATTTTTTGATGACCGTTTTTTGGAAATTGTGCTAGTTGGGGAGGATGAAAATAATTCGTTTTTCCCCTGTGGCTAGACTGAGTAGCAAGCTATGCAATTAGATACTTCCAGAAAAAAATATCCCAATCAGGGATTTATTAATCGTATCAACGATTTTAAGGGTGGGAAGACCCTTCGGGTTCGCCACTTTGGCGGGACGGAAACCGACACCGCCAAGTGGACTCACCCCACCCCTACAAAAAATTGGGCAATTTATTTCTTGGTGTTCCCTTACGTTTTGTAACGGGTTAAAATCCCCAATTCCCCTTTAAGGTATTTCCACAACCGAGATAATTTTTTCGTCACGGTTGAGTTGAGTCACAATTTCACCCGTACTATCACGACCCGATGTAGTCACCGTACCCAGTGATAGACGCACAACTCGCTGTTGATTAGTAATTAATGCTACCTCTGATTTGGGATTGAAGAGCGTAATTCCAGCTAAAGCATCGGCTTTACTGGTGAATTTACAAACCTGAACCCCAATATCACCTCGGTTTGCCAAGCGGAGATTGCTGACGGGCAGTTGTTTGGCATATCCCTGTTGGGTGACTAGTAATATTTTGTCTGCGGTTTTGAAGGTGACACAACCTGCGATCGCCTCATTGATCCGCAAGCGCATTCCTTGGACACCCATTGCAGTCCGTCCCATAATTGGTAGTTGTTGTTCTTCGATGGCAAAGCGTAACAAACGTCCACCGGAACTAGCTAAAATTAATTGCTCCCCAGTTTTGGTAAATTGAGTTTGTAACAATTCGTCGTCATCTTTTAGCTTTGTAATGGTGATACCGCGACGGGTGAGATTAGTAAATTCCGACATGGGTAAGCGCTTGATGCGTCCCTGTTTGGTGAGGAGAATCATCTCACCTTCAGGGTTATCTGGTTGCATAAAGCGGGTGAGAATACCTTCTGTTGCCCCTTGGGCTGTATTACTCAGTAGGGTGATGAGGGGAGTTCCCCGTGCGTTGCGTCCAGTTGAAGGTGGAATATCACCAACACTAATCGGATAAACCTTGGCTCCCGTGGTGATGATTAATAATTCTTTGTGGGTATCGGTTGGGGTAGTGAGGAGAGTAAAATCATTTTCCGAAGTGTTGTGATCGACCTTTGATTTTTTACCATTGGGCTGATTTCGGCGCACATAACCGCGATGAGTTAGTTCGAGGATGACATCTTCGGGGGGAACGTCTAATTTTGGATTTTGGATTTTGGATTTTGGATTTTCCTCCTCATCGTCAGAAATTTCTCCTTTGCTGCCACGACCACGTAAAAATCTTGCTTCCTCGGCAGCAATAATTTTGGTGCGACGCTCATCACCAAACTTACGCTTGAGATTACGCAAATCTTTTTTGAGTGACTTGAGTAATTCCTTGCGATCGCTCAACAATCTCCGTAAATTTGTAATCTGTTCTGAAAGTTCGTTAAATTCCTGTTGGAGATTTTGCTGTTCTAAACCTGTGAGACGACGCAGAGGCATTGATAGAATCGCATCAGCTTGGACAGAAGCTAATTCCAGCCGATTTATCAGGGTTTCTTTTGCCGTGCTACCATCGGGAGCTTGACGTAAAATTCCAATGACTTCATCCAAATTTGCTAAAGCTTTGAGCAAACCTTCCACCAAATGGGCACGACTTTCTGCCTTGTTCAACTCGTAACTGTAGCGACGATTGAGGGTTTGCTCGCGGAAATCTAAAAATTCTTGCAGCAAACTTCGCAAACTTAATTGTCGGGGTTGTCCATCAACAATCGCCAAAATAATCGCCCCAAAATTACTTTGTAACGCCGTTTGGTGATAGAGATTTGCTAAAACTTCCTGGGGATTAGTGTCCCGTTTGAGTTCGATCACCACCCGCATTCCATCGCGATCGCTCTCATCGCGAATATCAGAAATACCGTTCAACCGTCCTTGGTTAACCAATTCGGCAACTTTTTCAATCCAACCAGCTTTGTTAACTTGATATGGTAATTCGGTGATAATAATTGCCGTGCGCTTATTTTTGCCGCGACTACCAGCAACTTCCTCAATATTGGCAATCCCGCGTAAAACGATACTACCTTTCCCCGTAGTATAAGCTTCGCGAATCCCGGAAATCCCGACAATTTCCCCACCTGTAGGAAAATCGGGACCAGGTATTAATTCAAATAATTTCTCGTCGGTTAATTCCGGATTATCCGTCAGCGCAATCAAACCATCGACAATTTCATGCAAATTATGGGGGGGAATATTAGTCGCCATCCCCACAGCAATCCCCGTACAACCATTGAGAATCAAAAATGGTAACTGGGCTGGTAAAACTGTGGGTTCTTGTTGGGAATTATCAAAGTTACCAATAAAATCAACAGTTTCCTCACCAATTTCCGTCAGCATCCCCTCCTGACCAACCGATGCCAGCCTGGTTTCCGTATATCGCATCGCTGCGGGAGGGTCATTATCAACCGAACCAAAATTACCATGTCCAGCCAGTAAGGGATAACGACAGGAAAAATCCTGCACCAATCGTACCAAAGCATCGTAAACCGACTGGTCACCATGGGGGTGATATTTACCCAAAACATCCCCAACAACACGGGCACATTTTCGATAAGGTCGATCGGGGGTTAGTCCCAATTCGTGCATCGCATATAGAATACGACGGTGAACGGGTTTTAAGCCATCGCGGACATCGGGTAACGCTCGCCCGACAATCACACTCATGGCATATTCAAGATAAGACCGTTGCATCTCAGTATGCAGGGCTGTGGTGATTACCTGTCCCGAAGAGAGAAGGTTTAACTGTTTTGCCATGAGTTGTTACCTGAAATTTAATTACACAGAATAGCCGTAAGTGGTTAAAGAGGTTGAAACTAAGCACTCTTGCAACCACAGCATAGCGGATGAATAGTGTTTCAACACAAAATTTTGATACTCAAAGGAAAAAAAGCAGTAGTATTATCCTTGATGACGGGGAAACAAATGGATTAATAAATAGAGCTAGTCGTTTCCGAGGAGTTACCCACGTGATGCGAACTAGCAAGGGAGTTACAACTGTTTTAAACCAAGTACTCATCCCCATCACCCTAACAAGCTAAATTCTCATGAAAACTGTTCTGATTGTCGAAGACGATCTAATTAATGCTCGCGTTTTTTCCAAGATTTTGACCAAGCGGGGCGGCTTGGATGTCAAACATACGGAAAATGTGGAAGAGGTAATGAGAATTGCCCAAGCCGGAGAAGCTGACATCATTTTGATGGATGTTTCCCTATCCCGCAGTGTTTACCAAGGTAAGTCTGTTGATGGGATTAAAATCACACAAATGTTGAAATCCGACTCACAAACATCTTCCTTGCCAATTATTTTGGTGACAGCACACGCAATGGAAGGCGATCGCGAGAGCTTTCTTAAACAAAGTGGTGCAGATGACTACATTTCTAAGCCTGTTGTCGATCATCAACAGTTTATTGACCAAATCGTGGCACTCTTACCTCAGAATGACCCCAAGGACGACCATAAGGATGACTCCAAGGATGATAAGTAGAAAACTAATTTCACAGCAAGGTTAGAACATTTTCTGATTCTTGCCAAGATTACTTTAACTAATGTCGTACTAAAATCATCCCAAATCAACTCTTTTTAGGAAGCAGTAACCCCAAAAACTATGGGGCTACTGCTTTCTAACTTTTACAATATATATGTACTACTTTGTGTGTAATAAATCAATAGGCTGGGAAATTGGGCATTGGGCATTGGGCATTGGGCATTGGGCATTGGGC
>JAAUPE010000100.1 GCA_012034595.1 Calothrix sp. CSU_2_0
AAGTAAACTCATCGGGAGTTGGGGGTGTTTTTACAGTATCATTATTGTCATCGAATTAACCCCTGTTGCTGTGAAATCTTCATAGGCAAGTTTGAGAAAATTCTTCACCCGTTGTTTAGAAACAACCTTTAATTCGGGATGTATAATTGCATCAGAAAAAGTAATTCCCAAACGGTCTATTGCATTACGTTCCCAAAATGGAAACTTGGGAAAATTCATCGTGACAAAGTTATATTTGTAAGCAGCTTCTTGAAATTCTGGCATTGCTTCAATGTAACTCCAGTCATCACATAATCCCTGATTTTTGACAAATACATGGATAATATCATCCCCCAAATCTGACAATGATTTGAGGAAGAAATTCACTGAATCTACTCCTCCGGTACAGACAAACCATTTGATAAAAAATATTGAGTTTTCTTTGCCTAAGTTGGCTAAGTCATTTCGTTTTATCCAATTAGTAACATTGTCGTAAGCTTGAGCAGGTAGGTTGACGAGTACAGACTTATCAAAAGCTAAATCAAATATTTTATCTGCTTCCTTTGCTTGTTTCTCATCATCGCTGAAGAAAGCTACTTCTACATGGGGATAAATTTTGGCTATATCTTGATTACTTGTATCTGCATCAATAATTACCATGTTATAAGCGATAGATTTACAGTATTCAATAAATGTTTTACAAACAAATGATTTACCACATCCTCCCTTTTCTCCGTCAATAATATGAATAATTTTAGGCTGTTGAAAAGGGTTCGTTTTATCGACAGGGACAAAACTATTTCCTGATATTTGTTGTTCGGATTCAGTCTTTTCGTTATTTACATTTACTTCCACAATGTCGGTTTCAATCTCTCTAAGTTCTAGATTAACTCTATTGTCATCAAGCTCTTGTTCCCAATCTTCTATTTCGATATTAGTTGGTAACTGAGTGACTTCCATGTTTAACCCTCCTAATTTTTGGCGATGTGCTTGTTGAATGCTAAAGTCAAAAGCAACCTTTTTTGGTCTACCTCTTTTTCTTTTTATTGGTTGAAAACTCATAGTTTTACCTACTTAATAGTTGAACAAAAGTACTAAAAGAAATTACTCAATCCCGTATCATCATAGGGATTACTTACTAAGGATTTAGATACATTTTCTAAGGACTTATTCTTGGTAGAATTGACAGCATATTGTGTGGATAATTCCCAAGATAATTCTTCTAATTCTGCTAATTTTACAATTTCTTGTGCTTGTCGTTCTAAAGCTTTTATGCAACTTCTCGCTATAGATTGCACATCTTTTTTATTTTCTGAATTAGTAGCTATAGCATGAGTTAACCAAAACGATCGCACTGCTATAAGCATTATTTCTGTTTTACTTTGAATCAGGTTAGATTGAATATAGCTCATCAATTTTATATCTGTTTCTTTGCGTGGTTGATATCGCCAACGAAAATCAATTTGCTTGCACATGATTTACCTGTTCCCAAAAGTACAAAAACACGCTATAAACATCAGCTAAACGACTTCCAAACCCAAAAATATCAACTTGTTTCGGAATATCTGCACCAACTCCCCACAAACAAGGTGTTCCCGGATAATGGGAATTTAGCTCTCTCCTCATGTAATCCGCAGTTCCACCACAGAATATAATTTCCGAAATCGCACTGCGAGAAATCACTTGGTCTAACCAACTTGTGAGTACAGCAGCATATTCACTTCTGGCAAGTTTTACAGCTTTCTGAATTTGGATTAATTCCTGTTGTTTATTGATGTTATTAGTACTTCTGAGCAACCGTAGAAAAGGAGTTGAAGATATCTCACTTCCCGCAGCAACGACAGCAGAAGCAAGTTGTGAAGCAGTTTGCCCTGAAGTTCTGGCAACTACCTTCTCCAACAGTCGAATCATTCCTAAATCGCAAGTTTTTCCATCTGCTGCAACCATCCCCTTATCGCTGATTAACACTGATGCATTTCTATACCCCACCATCACTAGTGCTATTGCTCTTGTTTTGATAGCTTGTCCTAGTTGCTTTTGGTAAGCAAGATAGATTCCTGCTCCTTCCGGTAAACACTTGAATTGACTCAATTCTACCCGCATTCTTCCTGTAGGTGTGGTGAAGTCTGCAAGTATGGTTTTAAGCTGCTTGTGAAAACTCTCCTTATTCTCGAATTCCCCTGGTGGTAGTAAACAAACCAGTGCAAGTCGAAATTTTTCACCTAACTGAAGTTTTTGTGATGTTGCCCAAATTGAAGCCAATGTTTTTGCGATCGCACGTTCATACTTTAACTCTTTCAATCCCTCATTAGCATAATACTTACTTTTCGCTAAATACCCCACAGCAAAGGTTTCACCCATGTAATTCACCCATGCAGCGTTCTCTGGTTCGGTTGTACCCAGAGTCTCGCAAGTTACCGAATCTGAGGAAATTTTTACTACCTCCGGTTCCATTACCAAGGATGCTGGAATATTCTGTTTCAACGTGCAATAAATACCTTTGGTTGAACTTCCACCAAAATCCAGAGCCAAAATTAGCAATGAAGAAGAATTAGTTTTCTTTTGAGTGGTTTTACTCATAGTGTTTTATCGGTGAACGTGCAGTAAATCAAAGGTGAACCAAGGAAAAGCAAGGTAGATTATTAACGAAACTTATGAATTTGGAAGTTATTTTTCGTTCAAAATTCCTTGTAATTCCTTTTCTCTGATTAAATTGATTAGCTCTTGTAGGGAAAGAGTTTGAGGAGTAAAACATCGTATTAAACGGGGATAATTAGGTCGCTATTGGAGAAAATATTTAGCGTTGCGTTAAAAATGTGGTGTGAAAAATTCCAGCTTTTCATAAGTTAGTCGGAGAAACACACTACACCTTTTTTTTGAGATGATGCCTGAAAAAAAATTGGTAGATGATATTAAAAATCAAATCAGGCTTAGTTCTTTATTTCCGAATAATAGTTGTTTATCTGCAAACATTTGATTAACAAATCTCATACATAAATAATTCACTTGAATCACCTTTTTCCGTGACAGAAACTATTAACTAGTTTTTAGCAAATTAATATTAATAGTTTCAATATAACTAAAGTTAGATTATTTACTTATTCAGAAATTGCCTGTATCAAATAATTGACAGATGAATAATTTCTTTTTGAAAAAGTAAAATATATCTAATTGCTATATTGCCTTCTATATATACATTTTATTAATTTGATAGTAACCAGTAGCTTCTGTATAATTACTAGGTTTATATAGATTCAAGGCTTGACGATGTAACCACAAATAGCTGAATTATTAAAATCTCTTCAGTCTTTATACACAAACGCATGACTAAAATAATGCAGAGTTTTTGTTCAGCATACGTAAGAATCAAATATAAAGTTTGGACATTATTGGATATTTTTAGACATCAATTATTTTTGAATAAGATAAGAATGTAAAAAGTAATTATTAATATTTTCTCAAATTAAAATAGGAAATCATCCAATCATGACTTTTGCAATTTGTCGAATCCAAAAAATCAAATCTTGGGGAGTTTTGGCTCGTAGTCAAGTACATACTTCCAGGTTGATAGATATAGCTAATGCCAACCCAGAGATAAAGAATATAAAAGTTGTTGGAAATGACGACAACCTTGATTTAGCAACTTTGGTAAGAGACAAAATTGGTTTCCAAAAAATTCGCTCTGATGCAGTCTTAGCAGTGGAGATACTGCTCAGTGCAAGTGCAGAGTATTTTCGTCCCCATGCACCATACGAAGGTGGAGTTTACGATCGACAGCGTTTAGATAAGTTTGTTGATGCTGTTGTTAAATGGTTAGATAATTCTTGGGGAAATAGAGTTGTCCAAGCAGAGTTACACCTTGATGAAATCACACCCCACATTCATGCTTACCTCGTACCGTTGGATGAGTATGGAAAGCTCAACTGTAAAGCGCTGTTTGGTACAAGAGCCAAAATGCATGAGTTGCAAGATAGTTTTGCTGCTGCTGTCGCACATTTGGGACTTCTACGAGGAATTAAGGGAAGTGTTGCTAGTCATAAGAAAATCAGGAAGTATTACGCTGCGGTGAATCAAGATTCTCTAGTTCTCGATTTGCAAAAATGTTTACCTCAACCGCAAGTAGAGGAAACCAGTGAAGTGTACAGACAGAGAGTAATCGAGGTATTAACTCCACAATTAGAGGTGATTAATTATCAACTTCTGGAGCGATCGCGTCTTTTCCAACAGAAAGCTGAGTTGAAGGAAACTGCATCTAGGAGCGAACAACTAAGGCAACAGTTGGAAAGGGAATTAAAAATACTTCAAGCAACCAGCAGTCAGCAAGATTTACCATTATCCCTGGTAGCTTATGAATTAGGGTTGAATCAATATAAACAGGACGATAACGCACTGTCTTTAGTGATGCAGGTTAACCAGTGTGATTTTGACAATGCGGTGGTTTGGTTATGCGATCGCTTTGGAGAAGCAGCGATGCTAAAAGCAGTTCATAATTACACAATTGCACAAGCTTCTGATATTGCCAAGCAACATTCACCAGTAATATTTGCTCCACCACTAAACTCTCCTTCCCACTGGCAGCAAGTCGAATATCACCTAAACCAAAAATATTCGATTCCCCCAAAACTCTTACAAACCCTGCATCAACGAGGCTTGATATATGCAGATAATTACAGTAATGCAGTATTTCTGGCTCGGAACCTTAATGGAGAAGAAACGGGAGCTTATTTGTATTCTCTCAAAAGCAATAATAAATTTAGCTTACATCCTGGTAGTAGAGGTTCAAATGGTTGGTTTCATCTGAGCATGGGTGGTGCAAACCGTGAAACAATTGACACTGCCATGCTAGTTTCTTCTCCCATTGATTTGCTGTGTGCAATTGTCAAAAATTCACCTCACAAACACAGAACCCTTTATCTTGCTCTTGATAACCAACATGCACCATTACCGCTAGAATTTCTCAAAGCTGTGCCAAATGTAGTTGTAGATATATCTGAATCAAGAATTATGTCGATACGAAAACTTTTGCCCCATGCGACAAGTTTCTTAAAGCACAAGGAGCAACAGCAATATTACTAACCTCATAATTGCTGTATAGTAGTTAAAATTTGTCCATCTCATCAAAGTTCAGTGTGGCAAGTTATAAAAAGTACTCTATATTTATTGAGATGATGAGAGAAAAATAGCATGATATAGAAAAAAGTCAGCAATAGCAAGGATTACATAGTTTGCTATTTCGAGCTAGTTCTTCATACTTATTCCTAAAAGATGGGTCTTCTAAGCAGTTATTAACAAGTTAGTTACTGTACTGTAGTAGGTAAAATTATCATTTGTATTCTCAATCTTGCGTATATATATCCAAGATTATTGCTAATTCGTGTAAATAAAAATCTTAGTTTGTTTAATAATTATTTTACTTTCAAGGAAAGATTTAATTTAGCTTGTAATATTTTTGATGCTTTGAAATTTTTAAGCTAGTATGAACTTACTTAAGCGCCATTTAAAGCGCATATAAAGTTCGCGTTATTCTTATTCCCCATTCACTATTAACTGATGAGAATAACGTCACTTTTGCCACGAATTTTCAGGGTGTTATCTACTCTCTTTCTAAATCAGGTGCAGGGGTGTAAATAATTTAAATCTCCTAATTTTTGAGTATAACCAGGCATCTTTGTCTGGTTTTCCTTTAGCTAAAATCACCTCTTGCTAACCAATTCTATAAGACAAATTTATACTCAGACTTTTAGTTTGAGCCGATTGAAGTTGCGAAGAAATTCTGAAGCAAGCTGGTCATTTATGAGCCGAAATAAAAATCAACAATATCAGCCGAATATCCCCTCTGATAATGATTTACAGCTACCAAAGGTATCAATTTCCTATTGGCGTTGTCATGGTCAATCTTGGAGAGCTTATCAATTACCAAATGGTGTTAAATTGATGAGCGAACGCCAGATGGCACAATTAGTTGGTCAACCTAAAAACATAGTGCGGGAATTTATCGAGTCGCAGAATTTAGAGAGAATCGATGTACGAGTTGATAATGGTAAATTAGTCAGGGCTTATCCTCTATCTGTAGCAGCAATTTACTTGTCTGCACTTTTAAGGGATGGCGATTTGGACAGACATCCTTTAGGTATTTCCCGTGGGAAATGGCATTCTTTAATTAAAGCATTATGCAAGAAAGAACCTGGTCGGGGAACTATGCCGAATCCTTGTTTTTTTACTGGTGATTATCGAGTCGAAATTGCTCATTCGCTTCGACTTCAATTAGAAGTTAATATCAGTATGCAAATTTTAGTTTTGCAATCTGGAGAATATCATATCGAATATCGAGAGGGTTTAAAGTGTATTCAACATAATACTAATTGGCTACTTAATTATTCTCCAAAAAAAGCAAGGACTTTATCTGGTTTGAAAATATCGCAGGATATTGTGGAATGTCAGGTGAGGATGCAAGATGGGTTTGAAAGTATGTATTCACTTTCAATTCAAGATTGGTTGTCCCTGTGGGAATATTTTGCAAATCAGAAAATAGATATGCGATCGCGCTTTTAAAGGCTTGTGCCAAGGAAGGTATTAATGTGCTGATAAAAAGGGCTATGGTTGATAGTTAATGTTATTCTGACGGAAGCGATCGCGTAGCGGCTCCGAGTGGTTGAACGCTTTTAGGATTGTGCCATCGTATTAAACATCCCACAATTGCTTATTGTTAGGTTAATGCGATTGCACAAACAACTTACATTATGATGAAATTTGGATTCTCTCCTTGATATCTATGCTGTTGCAGCTAAGGCTGTTTCTTCTACATCGGATTCATCGCGAATTTGAAAATAAGAATATAGGTTTGCAACCGTCATATCAGAAGCTTTCCGTAAATTACTCGGCACTAATGCTTTATAGCCAGAAATACTAGCTTGTCGGCTGATATAGTCTTCATACTGAATACGTAGTGCTGGCTGAAACATAAACCTCAGTTGGTCACGTAATGAATAAAAGTGTGATTTATCAGCTAAATTTTCATATAAAGTCTCTTCTGGTGTGAATACAGCACTTTCATTTTTGTCAGCATCAATTTCGTTCGTATCGAAATCTGTACTTGCCAAAAGTTTTAATTCAGATGTGGGAAGCGATCGCATCCAATCGATTTGGTTTTGCCAAGTATTTATTACTGCTAAATCGTGGTTGCGAATACGACTCATTTCTGGAAAGAGAAAATCTAGTTCGTCATGAGATTCACAACTATTAATTACCATAGATGCATTCTCGCAAATGTGGTTATGTAAATGAGAAAGGCGATCGCTAACAGCAGAAACTTCACCTTGCACTTGATAAGTCGCAACTATAGCTTGTTCAATCCCCCAAGCACATTCAAGTCTACGAATTTGACCAGCCGCAGAAGTTTCTTCTAATAGATGAGGATTTGTATAATCAGCTAATGCCTCAAAGAACATTCCCCGTACTGCATCGATTTCCGCGTTTCTGCGACTAGTTTCTTGCAATTGCATAGCCGAGCGGAAACGCTGTAGTGCTTGTGTAAATAATCCGTATGCATGTATTAGAACAGTTCGATGTTGCTCAAATTTATTATCTTGGGCAACTTGCTCGATAATTTGCCTGATTTCTACACCTTGTTCTTTGAGAGCTTGTTTTAAATCAATAAAACCATTTTTCACTTCCAACCTCATTTGTTCGACTTCTTTGCGGAGTCTTAGCGTTTGGTGTAAGTTAATTGCCCCAAGTGCAACGCTTGCAACTGTTCCGACACCTATTAAAGCCGTAGTTGCTTGCAGTACACCAACACTATTTTGCAGTGATTGTAATCCAGTTTGGACAAAACCTATTTGCCGATAAGTTTCTTGAAACCCCATGTGAGTTTGAATTAAGCCTGCTCCTTTCATCAGAAATTGAGTAGGGGCAAACAAAGGTAATAGGGGATTTCCATCAACTGCTGCGCTAACCGCATGAGCCACAAACTGACCAGTTGCAGCATCACGCACCATTCCAATAGGAATTCCGTTGTTAAAAACTTGTAAGTATTTACCAGCTTCCATACCAGCTTGAATCACAGGAGTAAATGCAAACAACATATTTTTTAGTTGGATAAAGAATAATTTATTTGAGCCTAGCTTGTACGGATGAGTGTCTGTAACCGTATTTACTCTGCACATTGATAAATTTTGGCTAAAGAATGGGCATACTAAGCACAGAAAACGTTAATAATTGATAATTATTATGGCTACATCATTGGTTGGGTTAGAAGTTGTTGATTTATTATCACGGATTACTGGTAAAAAACTCAGTCAACGAGATTTAACCCCACCAGTGATATTTCTGGCTAGCTTGGTAACGATACTACTAGGAGTAATATTTGTTGATGGCACAGTTGCAGAGTCAGAAAAACAAAGGCTATTAACAACCCTATATCGTTTTAGTACTCCAGAAAGTGATGTTCGTCGCTTAACTCATTTAATGATTAAAGGAGTTAAAGAAAACCAAATTTACAGGGTAGGAGAAGAATTACTGAGTTTGACTGCTTCCCTTACTGAATCTCAACGATTATTATTGATGAGCTTTGGTTATGAAATGTCGGCAGCTGATGGGGAAATGGATTCCCGTGAGAAAAAGTATTTAGAAATTATTGCAAAACGTTTAGTGATAAACCCACGACATTTAGCAGTTTTGGAAGCGACATTTGCTCGCACAAGCCAATTTGAATCAACAGCCTTAGAAGAAGTACACTTTTTATTAGACCCTGTTCAATTTCATGAACTCGATTCAATATTTGTGAAGGCTGCGAAGGATATATCATTAGCTTTACCAGTAAAAGATAAAACGAACAATGAGCAAAACACTATTGCTATATCTTATGAAAGACTAAAAAACTTTCAAGAATCAAGCAAAAAGATAGATATACTTTGTTCTCAAATCTACCAAGTAATTCAAGAATGCCACGAACGTGGATTTTTACCAAATAATTTAATATTAGACATCACGGATGTATCTAAAAAACTTCAATCTCAAAATTTTAGAATTGCAGTTGTAGGTGAATTTAGTAAGGGCAAATCAACTTTATTAAATGCATTACTAGGTGAAGAAATTCAACCTGCACGCGAAATTCCTTGCAGTGGTACGGTAACAGTTCTGAAATATGGTAAACAGAAGCGGGTAATTTGTCGCTATCGAGATGGTAGAGAAGAAGAAATTCCTTTTAGCGAATATCAACAAAAAGCGAGTATATCAGAAGATGCTGCGATTGGTTGTTTAAGCGATGAGCTAGCACAATCTGAAATTGAGGAAATTATTTTTGAGCATCCAGATTTAGAGTTATGCAGTAGTGGGGTGGAAATAATTGATTCTCCTGGATTGAACGAACATCTAGAACGTACAGCAATTACGCAAAAATTGCTAGAAAATACTGATGCTATCATTTTCCTGACTGATGTTACACGCTCTCTAACACAGGTAGAAAGAGATTTATTGCAGGAATTAAAAGTAAAAATGAATGGTGGTAAAGAGACAGAAATTGCTGATAATATTTTTGTTGTTGGTAACTTCATGGATTTAGTGCGTACAGAAAAAGGACGGGAGCAAGTAAAACAACGAATAGAAAACTTTGTTTTAGGTGATAAACCGATAGTTGCAATTAAAAATCGGGTTCATTTCATATCCGCACAAGCAACACTAGATGCTCTTAAAAGTGGTAGCGAAAATGAGTATTTAAAGACTTTTCAAGATTTTACTCATTCGCTGGAAGATTTTTTAACAATGGAACGTGGTGAGCTAAAAGTTAAACGCGCAATAGATGAAGTAAATTCTCTTTTACACCAATCTTTTAATGGATTAAATAGAGCGGAAGACACTTTGGAAGGCAAACTTAAACTTTCCGAATTAGAAAAGCAAAGTATTATAGACCAAATCGGAGAAGCAAGTGGACGTGACGTTAAAATTCAACTAATTGTCGCTAATTTAAAAAGTGAAGTATTTGACCAAGCTGTCGAATCTTGGAAAGAATGGTATGAAGGCTTATTAGAGCGTATGATGGAGAAAAGCGAGCGTTGGTACTCTGAACATAGTCCTGTGTGGAGCCAAGATAAATTAATTCGTGATTACACTAATTGTTTTATCCGTGATTTATCCGTTGCAATTGATGAATGGGGTAATAAACAACTCAAAGAGGTAATACTACAGCAGAGTATAGATGTTTTAAATACAACTATAGAATACGAGCTTGATGCAATACAAACTCAGTTTCAAAATATAGATATTCAAGCTAATGCTTCTTTTAGTGATCGACTAAAGCTATCAATTCATGGTATCAGTGATGATTTTATGGGATTTGGTGGTGTCGGTGGTGGTGTTGGTATTGGTGGTGCATTGGCAGCAGGATTAATAATATTTACAGGTGTTGGGTTTATCGCTGTAATTATTGCCAGTGTTGCAGCTGCAATTGCAAGTTCTTTTGGTTTAGGGATGTTTGATATTGATGGATTACATGACCAAATTAAAATTAAAGTTCTGGAAATGGGATTTGAAAAACTTAGTGATGATGAGTCTATTGATAAAATATTCGAGAAACTAGAAGAAATTATTGATACTATTTTTGACAGTAAAGTGGAATCGGCAAGTCGTATCATTTCTGAGGCTATTTCACTTTATGAAAATCTTCTTGAACAACAAGAGAAGGTGCATGAAAGTACCTTAGAAGAACTTGAAGCTAGTAAAACCTGTATATTATCCCAACGTCAAGAACTGGAACAAGTGCGAGAAGCAATAAGAGCGGTAGTTACACCTTATTAGTGAGTATTAAAAATCAACTAGAGAAAAATTGATGTAATTGGTGTTTGAAGCTAGCTGAAAAATATACTTGGCTCTTCCGTAGGTGTTATGCTAAATTTTAAACGGAAATTCGGTATTTGCCTTTAATAGTAAGGCTTTTGGGCAGTTATAACCTTGATTTCATCCCAAAGGTTAAAAGTCCAAACTTAAAAGCTATATTCCTTGCCCAGCAAGCAATTTGAGCTATTTTATCAGCACTTTTAGGATAACAAGTAATGAAGAACCATATACTTTGCAACCTCTGCATCATTTTTGTGATGTAGAAAGATGATTTCTATTTTACAATCGAGATAGGAACTTGCGGAATTTGAAGTGAGAATATTGACTTTATGCCCAAACCCAAACTTAGCGACGAAGAAATTACCCAACGTGGTAAAGAACTCTACGAAAACAGCATTCGCCTAAGAGTAGAAACACCAGAAAATATTGGCAAAATTGTCTCGATTAACGTAGAAACGGGCGAATATGAAATAGGTGCTGATTTACTTGTAACGAGCCTAAAAATGCGAACAAAACAAGCCGATGCAGCACTTTGGTCGGAAAGAATTGGATTTAATGCTGTTTATGCGGTTGGTGGCACATTATTTAGGATAGCAGAGTGATAAATGGAAGTGTCGTTGGACTTCAAGCTCAAATTGGTGTAATTTTTTGCCTCCCAGAAAGTCCAAGTTTAGAAATTAAGTGTGTCATTGATACCGGATTTGAAGGTTTTTTAACCTTACCTCCTGCTGCGGTTACGACACTTGGTTTGAGCTATGTTACGAGAATAAACGCCAATCTTGCTGACAATTCCAACATTGCTACTGATGTATATTTAGCAACTATTTTATGGAATGGTACAGAACGTGATTTACCCGTTTTAGCAATGGGTCGTCGTCCATTAGTTGGAACTGCACTGCTTAAAGACTACCATCTTGGTGTTGATTTTCGTGATGGTGGCACAGTTGCGATCAAACAAATTTTTTAAACTTCTCCCATCAAAGCGATCGCAATTTATCTCTCACCCCAAAAGGAGGTAATGACGGGAGCAAATTCCGATGTATCCGTACTCGATGCTGGTTGACAAATATACTTGGCACGATTCTCAATAGCCAATATTCTATCCGTATCCCGCACGTATAAAGGAACCATAATTTCTCGCT
Organism: Calothrix sp. CSU_2_0; assembly: GCA_012034595.1. Classification (GTDB taxonomy): domain Bacteria; phylum Cyanobacteriota; class Cyanobacteriia; order Cyanobacteriales; family Nostocaceae; genus Brunnivagina. The sequence goes on from JAAUPE010000100.1 coordinate 11,955, forward strand.
GCTCCAATAATTCCTGCAACCCAATTTCCATTTCTCTATTTTGATGAAACAAAGTACGCGCTGCCTTCTCAACCATCCGTGCTAACTCCGCACCAGTACAATTAACCGTTTGATTAAGAATTATTCGCCACTCTTTCTCTGTTAGTACATCCCCATCTTCATAACGTGCATCAAATCGAGCCAAATGCAGCATCAAAATTTGCTTGCGTTCGATAGCTTGGGGAAATCCTACGTAAAAAATCTCATCGAATCTCCCAACCCTGGTTAATTCTGGTGGCAGTGCATCAAGTCGGTTCAGGGTTGCAACGACAAACACCATACTTGTTTTATCCTGCAACCAAGTCAACAGTGTCCCCAAAATTTGTCGAGAACCAATATCTTCTCCCGATTCGTTGGATGCAGCAAAAAGTTTATCGAACTCGTCAAAGTAAAGTACCACAGGAGCGCAAGCTTCCACCCTTTCCAATAACTGTTTGAGATAACTTGCACCACCTGCAACGACTGCTGCGGTATCAATACTGACGAGGGGGAAAGTTAATATTTTTGCGATCGCATTCGCAGCCAAAGTCTTTCCTGTTCCCGGTGGTCCAACGAGCAAGCAACCTTTGGGAAAGGGAATATTTGCATCTCGTGCTTGGGGTAAAAAGTCGTATTTGACGTTTTCGATGTACGAGTTGAGTAAATCCAAACCACCAAAATCGGGAGCATTGGGTAAGCCAACAAAATTAAGATTGAAAGAGCGAAAGCGGTTGATTTTATATTCGAGTAAATTCTCTGCAATAGAATGAATATTTATCATTTGGCTGGAATTAAACGCCAGCTTCAGTCCCAAACATATTTCTTCTTTGGTTAAACCAGCACTAGCATTGATTAATATCGAATTATCTAAACTGTTTAGATTCTGATATGTTAGTAAAAGCTCATCAATAATCTCAGCAATTTCATCATAGCTGGGTAATGAGGTATAAATACTTGGAATTAAACTACTTAAAGGTTGCGGTAGTTCGACATTATTAGTTGACAAAATTATCAAGAGCTTGAGTTTAGTCGCATTTTTAATCTCGAAGTAAATATTAATTAGATGCGAGATTATTCTATCAGAATCCATGCATATAGAGCAGAATAAATTTTCAAATACAAAAATTCCTGACTCTTGATAACTTAAAAGATAATCAAAATGGTAAATATATTTTCAAATTTAGGTTGCTGTAGATTAACAAAATTTATTTTTCCCTGCCAATTATATTGAACTTGTTTCAAACATCCCCAACCAGCATTCCATAGATAAATAGGGACATTTCTATAATTAGCACATTCAACATAAATTTGTTCCAATACATTTATCCTTTCTTGCACTGGATAATTGATAGAAATAATCGGAATACCAGAACTCATCAATAAATTTAATTGGGATATCATGTAATTAAACTATCTCTCTAGATTGTTACTAGTAGTTTGAAGAGAGTGGAATTTAGATACTTCCTTACTATTCTTTGGTTGTAATTTAGGTATAATTTGCTCGAAATAAACTAAATCGCGATCGCTCATATTACTCTTTACGTTCCCTCCAACTTTTTCAAGTAAATTACCTCGTCCATCTTTAGCTTCAATAATTACATTCCCATCGCTACTTGCTTGCCATTTATAAGAAAATACACCATCAATAGTCACATCCCTTTGTTGTATAGCAGCATATTCCACAAGTACGCTTGTAATTTTATCAACACGAGCAAAATATTCAGCTTCTTGATTACCCACTGGAGCAAAGGAAGCGGGAACTGTTTCATTTTGTTGTAGAGAGTTTTGTAGGATGGTAAAATCCTTGATATGATTCTTTTCCAGATTACTTCTCTCAACTCTCAATCCTAAAGGAGTCGAAGTAAATTTCATTATTTGTCTGTTTGTTGCCAATTCTTTAATTTCGTATAGTGAACCATTGCGAGAAATTTGATAATCACTAGCTTGGTACTGACTATCTCCTGGTTGTGTTTGAAGATGAAATAAGTTTTTAATCGATGCTGCAAATTGATGTTGAGTTGAATTTTCTTGATATTCGCGTATTCCTATTTTTACGGCAGAAGTCAAACTTGTTATAACAATAGAAGCATTACTCTTTATTTGTTGCCACCATGATGTATTTTGTGGTTGCTGTAATCGTTGTTGGATTAATTCTTGATACAAATTACGTTCTTGTTTTAATGCTTTAATTTCCGATTGTAATTGCTCCAGTTCCGCACTTAATAAATCTTTCAATGGACTATTTTCTAATAATTTTAAAGATTCTGCAACTCGTGTTGAACCTGGAATTTGCTTTGTCTGATTACCAATTTGATTATTTTCTTTTGATGCAAATTCTGGATAAATAATTTTTTCGCTACCACTTCTGGTTTCTAAATTACTAAGTTCTTCTACCTGTTCCTGCTTTACATCTCGAATTACTTCTTGCTCTAATAATTCATTGACAATTACCCTCCCATTTTCATTTGATTGTAAAACTACTTTTCCATCCAATTCAACTCGCTTATTAATCACTCCCTCAACGACTTCTCCAACTGGTGTAGAGCGTAATTGTTGTAATTGAGTAATAAGCTGAGGGTTTAGTAATTCACCGGATAAACCAGATATTTCATCGCGAAATTGGTGGTTATCCCGTCCATAAACTAATTTATTATCATCAAATATTTTCAATCCTTGTTTTGTATTATCTTGCTTTGCATTATCTTGCTTTGCATCCAATAATGCTTGTAGCAACATTTCGATCACTTGCTCATAATACTGCTGCATCGAATTAGCATTACCAGCATCCACTACAAATATGTCTGGCATCACAATAACTCCCGAAAAGCTGTAGCTAATATCTGTAAGCGGTTAATTACTAATTCAGAGCCAACATAAAAAATCGCTAATTCTCCATCGATTAACCAAGCCGTAAATTCACTTTTTTGTTCTGGATTACGTGTAGATTCATAGGATAAATAGCCGTGAATTCTCCCAGACAATAAACCATATTGGTCAAACACTTCGACAATATTAGGACAATAATTTCTGCTAAAAGGTGTTTTGTCTATAACTTGAATAATCATCTCTAGCCATTGAGGATAACGTGATAAAACAGAAAATATCTCTGGGCTAAAAGTTACTTTTAAAGTTTGCATAATTATTTCTCCTAAAAATATTAGTAAGTTCCTCTGGAGATGGTATATGTTCATCTTGAACGGGTAGTGGGAATAGTTTTTCTGCTAATTCCCTACGTTCCAAAAACTGTTGAGAACGTTCCTCATCACTAACCTGAATTCCATTACTTTCAATCAATCTTTCCCTGACAAAATCCCACTTACTTTCCGACCAATTCATATCCTCAATATCAGCTTGTGGCACTTTAATTGCTTGCAGTAAAGGAACATACGCTTCCGCTCCACGGGTATAAGCTGGATTAATAATTACCGCTCTCCCCGTGCCCATCTTGGCAAACTGTGCGGGTTCTAATAAATGCCGTTTTTGGTGGTGTTCATTACTACTACGAGAACCACCACCTTTCCCCGTACTTCGCGACTTAGAATTAAATTTAATCTCCATCTCACCCAAGTAATCGCTGAAAAGCTTTGCAGATTCTGGGTCTTGGGGATTAAATATGAATTTTGTTGCCGTACCACCGAGAATTGCCCGTGCCAATTCTTTTCCGTATACTTTCTCTAACTGGGCTATATTTTGATACCCTAAAATACCAACAAACCCATCTTCACGTCCTTCGTTCAGCCAATTCACAAGCGCTGGTAAATAGAATGTTGGTAACTCGTCCAACGCAACTATCAAAGGGTCTTTTCGCGGTATAGTACGGGTGATATTGCGTGTGACGATCGCATGTAATATTGCTGCAAGTAAAGGACTTACCATATCTCTGTTGTTTCGATCTAATCCGAAAATAATTAACTGTTTCCCATCCAAATCCAGTGGTAGTGTTGTTTTCCCGCAAAATGCACCAACAAAATCACGTTTGAGAAATCTTTGAAACATCCTCTGAGCAGTACCAATAATCGATGCAGCAGTCTTTTCCGAATCCTTGACGCTGATTAGCTGCGATAGTGGTCGAGAAGTCCAAACTTTGAGCTTTTCTTTGGATGCTAATTCGAGTCGCGCTGGTAAATTTGGTAATGACAAAATTGCCTGTGCCATCATCAAATCACAGTATTTGTCCTGACCAGTCAGAGTTGCGATCGCCTTTGTCACGAGCAAAATCCCTTCAACCAGGGAATCTCCAGCTTCCTCGAAAAACTTGTCACTGCTAGAATTTCCACCTCGATCGAAATTGCGCGAGATAACTTGAGTAATTTGTCCTGCTGCGATCGCATCCTCCTCATCCCTCAATAAATCCAAAGGATTGCAGGTTTCGCTTTCAGGGAATCCTGGTGCAAAGATTTTTACCGTGTAACCCCGCTTCATTGCATAAGCAACAGCACGTTTGGTTTGTGCTGGGAATTTGAAATCGTACAGTAGCATGGGGAATCCCTGGTCAAATGTGCTACGGATTAAAGGGTCGATTACGGAGAAGGTTTTACCAGAACCAGCTGCACCAATTACCGCAATTCCTCTTTGTGCATCGGGAACATATAGAGTAGGATTTGCAGAAGAGAAGAGAGGGAAATTATTTGGTTGGGTCTTGATAAAACCCGATCGATACCATTGTTTTTGGAGATTAATTTGCATATTACGAGGAGTTCCAATATACAAAGCAACCGAGTTACGAGTTGGTTTGGCTATTTGCTTTTTAGCCTTATATGTAGCTCTTGATTTTTCTTTACCACCACCCCAATAGCTAGTCGCTACTTTGTTTTTATTGCTGGTTTCGGAGACTAGCTTGGAGAGGGCGATCGCACTGAAACAAGCTAACAGCATCAAACCAGATTGCGATTTGATTAAATTGGGCAGTCTCTCGATTTGTAAACTGGAATTAGCTGGCTGAGTTCCCGAGTAATTCGACATCAATTAATCCTCCTCTCCAAACCTTTTCCTACTTCTATTAGAGATTTATTCAAACGTATATACTTACCTTTCTCGTAGCAGTACCGAGTCCTAGAAACGATATTTTCTTGGTCTGTAGCTTGGGTAATTATTAAACAGGGAAATCCAGAATTGTCGATATCAGTTGCTTGAATTAGATTTTCTTTACGTGGTAGGTAGGGATTAGCAAGAAATTCTAGGAGTATATTTCCAGACTCGTTATAAACCGAGTATAAGCATCCAGCAGCACCACAAAATTGGGGAGAGCGATAATCGAAAATATATAAATTTCCATCAGAGCGAGATGGGATTGTTAAAACTTTAACTGATGAAATATCAAAATTGCGAATTGATTTTTGAGATAATACTAAAGGCTTTGGTGCTAAATTCTCCGCATTCTGCCAACTAGTTAGCTTACTATTTGGAAATAGATAGGTAATAAAAAACGAAGCAGTAAATGCAGTTACTACAACAAATAAGATTAAAATATTAACTCGATAATTGCCAAGTCGAATATTTGAAGTTTTATCAATATTTTTCAGCATGGTAAATATATAGATACAATTATAAACAATTCATGGATTGTAAATTCTGCGTGTATTTTGTTTTTGCTTTTTCTCCATACTCTTTAACTGTCTTTACATCACTAGGGTTAATAGCTTGGGAATCAATCGCAATATTTGTACCTGCTAATTGCATTTGAGCCGCACGTTCGATTAATCTGTCTCCAGTAAAGTTTTTACCTGTAGTCGGGTCAATTTGTTGGGATGCTGTGGATAGTAAATCATTTGTCTTGGATTCAATTAAAGTTTGCTGTTCGGAGGGTGAAAAATATTGTGTTATTTCCTCACCAGTAATTTGTTTTCCAGAATCTAACTTTGATAAAAATTCTTGACCACCAGCTTTATTCGCAATAATTTTCCGTACATCGGCATTTGACGACATGAACTGCATTGCACCAATAGCACGTCCACAATTTCCAAAGGAGTTACATACATAATTTCCGACAAAATTGTAGTTATTTTCCGTGTTTGATAAAGCTGAACTCAGAGCATCAATATTTGTATCAGACACATGAATGTTTTTACAATTCTCTTTTGATGCTGGGATTAAATTAACGACAGCATCCTTATTCTTACTACTGGTAATCGGAGAATTATTAAAGGTAAAACCACTACTTTTTAGTCCTGTGGGATTAGAAATCGAGTTGCGTTCGCTGTCGATTCTACCCAAAAATATCGGTTCTTTTTCTCTATAAGTCATAAACGGAACGGGACCGATAAAATAGGGGGTACATCCCAAATCGACGAAATTATTCCGCATACAAACTCGGAAAAATAACGACTGAGAAATCATTCCATCCACTTCTGACACATCCCATACCGCGACTTTGAAAGCATCTCCAAACAGATTTCTTCCCGTTGGTTCTTTCCCTCCATTAACCGAACCGAGAATCCCCTTACCACCTTTAACTGATTGATATTTACCGCTAATCCATGCTTTTCCATTCACCGCAGGGGAACCCGATAACTCGGTATGAGCGCAATCTTTGTCACAGGGTACAGCAAAACCTTCTTTGTTACTTCCGGAGATAGTTCGTTCTCGCTTTTGTTCATCGGTTGCAAAAGCAACATCAACTATTCCCACGGAAGTACCCACTGGATTGAGGGGATTGGGAAATTGAGAGAAGGGGACTTCATTGAGTCCAGGAATTTGCGAAATGTAAACTCCCTGCCATTTATCAAAACTTGCGATGGGAGTTGTTGATAAATTAGGAATTGAATCAAGATTATAGGGTTTTAAATTCAAAGATTCAAAACTTAATTTACCTAAATGGGAAGATTGCTTGAGTAAATTGCCAATAGTTTGATTTGTATCGACAGATGTCGATAAATTTTGAGATAATAAATCTGAAACAGGTTTAACTTGAGAAATAGGAAAATCTTTTAATTCAGGTATCCCTTTGAGCAAGCTATCCAAAGTTTGCAATTTCACCACACCAAAATTATCCAAGCTACTTTTCTCTAAATCCAGATTCACAATTTGCGAAATATCGGTCAGTGAGAACTGTTGCAACTTGAAGGAATCTTGAAAATCGCCCAACATTGTAAATGAATCTGGCTTTTGTCCAGTATTCCAACTGCGGGAGGGGTTATATCCAAGCTTATCGATAACATTTTGAGGTACTTGAAATGAACCAGATTCGCTAATTGCTGGCATACTAGAAAAAGTAATTTTATTCCAATCAGGTAGACGAGTATTTTGCCAATTAATAGTGGGGATTTCTGTTTGTTTTGGTAGAGTGTTAGATATACTTTGCTGTTGCCATAAAATTAGAGTTATCCCAGAAACTACCAGTGATAAAGCTAATCCTGTAATAGATGATAAATACTTGTTTTTTAATCTCATTTTCTTAAACCTAACTTTTTCAATGAATTATTTCGGATGACTTATGAAAGTCTCAGTATTTCCTATTTCAATTAACCGATTCACTAGCTGTGTTGAAATTCCATTGTTGTGAGCAGCAATATTTATTGATTCTCCCGCTCTCACATTCCTTAAAAAGTTTTTAATCCTTTCCATAAAGGAGATTCAGGAGAAATTAAATCTTGTTTTTGAGCAATATTTAAACCACGGCTAATTTTCTGTAAGTTTGTAATACTATTGATGCTTGAAAAATTTGTTGTTACTGGAATTGTATTTATATTTGAGATAACTTCAATCGTGTGATAACTCGGTACTTTATTTCCTACTGCTACTCGAAATAAATATACTTGTCGTCCTGATTTACCTCTGGCGATTGCAGTTAGTAAACTTGTACTTGTACTCGGTAACTGCGGCAGCTTTAACCGATTTATTTGCCGCAAGTGTATGACTGTCGCTCCTTCTTCTTTGCATTGCTGTGATAATCCAGTTAGACAACCATCAACATCCAGGGATACAAATGAAGGATTATCCAACCATACTTTTTCGACTATTTCACCACTTTTAATAAAGGAAATATTCACCCCATATCCTGGTGATAATTCAATCTTTGGGATATGTTGCGGACTATTCCCAGTAGCTATATCTGCTGAAACTTGCTTTACACCTTGTTTAATTTCAGCAGCAATTGTTGGCGATAAATTAAATAAAGGTAACGATACAAAGCAAGCAAATACTATATTTCCCCACTGCCTACTGCCCACAGCAAAGCTGCCTCCATTTAAAACTGAAATGTCTGATTGACAAATACCTGAACCTCAGTACCAGCTTTGACATACCAAACATACTCCCGTTGCTGAATTTCCTGCAATGCTTGTTGATTGCGCTGCAATATCTGTTGGGTTAAAGGTTCAAAACCTCCTTCCAAAACTGCTCCCAAAATATTCGAGCGATTTCTTCTAATTGAAGAGAAAGAACTTGTACCACCAAACCCGCTATTCGTTGAGATTTGTTCTTCCTTGGGTTGATTAAGAACCTTGCCGACTTTAGCCAGAGAACCAACTGCAAACGTCTCTGCATCCCGTGAAGCGATTTCTCCACCTTTATCACCCCATTTTGATGCAATTAAAGGTTGACCAGATTTGCCCCGAACTGCGATCGCATTTCCAGGAAGCAAATATTCATTACCATTAATCACTGCTCCCGTCGCTTCCAGTTCGGTAAATCCTGATTTCTGGATATCCTTAACTTGAACTATTATTTGAGAACCTTTTGGAAAAATAACCAAACCTACCTTGGTAGTTAAAGGTTGAGAAAGCTGAATGATAAATTTGTCTTGTTGTGGTTGCTTGGCAGAGTTAACAGCAGCACTATTCGGCTGATTTTTAGTCCAAATTAAAGGTGTCACTAATTTTCCAGAACTAGATGAACCTACTGTTAATTGCGGTGTTTCTGAATTGCCAATAATTAGTGCTTCTTCTTCGTAAAGTGGTTCAATATCAGAATCATTGTTTGTTGGAACTATTTGATTTGAGTTTGATGTTACTGAAATTAAAGTAGCACTGGGAATACTTGGTGTTTGTTGTTCGTTGAATTTGGAATCTAAGGTATTATTATTTGCTAGAGATTCAGAATTAGATGCAATCTCAACATTTCCATAACTTCCTAAACTGCTAATTTCCCTCCATTGCTTCATTGGGTTAACAGCTTCTTCCTGTTTGGATAAAGATGCTGGATTTATTTTATTTGTAACTGGTTTGGTTTTCGGTGTATAAGGAATATTACGAGGTTTGTAGCTAACTCTTTGAGGGATTGAACTTGGTATATATGCAACTTGATTTTTTGCCACTTGTCTGGGAATAATTCTAGAAGATACTGGTTTACTACGCTCATTTCTGGTTTGAGTATTGCGTCTGACAATCTGGGTTTTAGGATTTTGGGAACGCTCCACTGATTTGATTTTGTCAGCTTGAGTGGAGAGTGCTAATTCAGCTTTTAGTTTTCCTGTTTCTGTTACTTGAGAATTATCAGCAATTTCTAGCTTTGGCTTATCCACTTCCTGGTTAGCAATTGTAGGTGCAATCCTGGGTTTACCCGACATAATACTATTTAAAACCGTGGCAGCAGCACCAAAAACAACGAGCATTACTAAACCTACTGCACCAAATTTGGCGAAGGGATTACCATAAAAAGTTGGCTGGGTTTTACCTAGTTGAGGATCATCAAATAATTCATGAGTAGCAACTGGACTTGTATCTTGATTATTTATTTCTTCTTCTAATAGATCTTCTGATTCAACAAATCCTGTTTGATTATCGGGCTGTTTTTCATCATTCAAACCAAGTAATTTTGCAAAACTTGCTTCATCCCAATCATGATTTTCAGTTTCCTGTTCCTGCATTATAAATTCTCCTGTGGTAAATCTCGAATTGCATAAATTTCTAAACCACTAGCACGAACTTGATAAATTACGGCGACTAATCCACTAATATTTGCAGGAGATTCAGGAGCTTCTACTGCTCGAACAAATATCTCTTTATTAAAGGGTATTACTTCTCCTAAATTATTACCCTGGTCAAATATAGTTAGATTGGCAATCATTTTTACTTTCCATTTTCCCTCTTCAATTTTTATTGGTGGCTGGATTGAAAGTGGGACTAAAACAACTTGGGTTTTACCTTTAAAAACTCCCGGTGGTGTCATGTCAGCTAGCATTTTCAAAAACTCTTTCCGAAAATCCTCTGATAATGCATAGGATGCTTGCCATGCTACCGATGTCACCTTATTTCCTCTGAGTCCCCGCTCTCCAATGTTAATTCCTGTATCGGCTTTGGGCTTTGTACTTTCTTCAACGTTGGTAGGTGCTAAATTTCCCGACCAATTCATCATTAAAGTCATGGTGTCGGAGACGAAACGAGAAACAACTTGCGGAGTGCGATCGCTATTTCCAAGGGGTGCTACTTTTACTGATTTTCCCGTTTCCAATTGCACCAAAGAGGGTGGTGGCTTTTTATTCAATTGTGAGTAGGAACCGTAGATTAATATCAGGAAAAAGAAGGTAATCAGATGTAATCCGAAAGTACCAACTGTAAATAATGCTAGAGTATCACCAGTTGAGAATTTTTTAGATGCACGATTTAAAAATCTAAGTCTTTTATTTTGAGTAGATTCTGAATTTAGATTGTTCATAACTATTATGGGCTATTAGCCATTAGCCGTTAGCCATTAGCTTAGGAAAATCATGTTGTTTTATCCTGAGAATCTGTTGATTAATTATCAAATAAATTGATTTATTTGCTAACCGCTAATAGCTTCATTTGCTAACCGCTAATAGCTTCATTTGCTAACCATTCTCGTGACAAAATTAGAAAGACCAAAACTCGCAATACTGGAAAAGCTTCTAAAAACTGCCATTCCTCCACCTGCGGCTAGAAGTACAGATAAAATTGGAGCTAGAACACCGATTGCAAATGCAAAAATCATCGGGTCGTTGTTATCAGCATTTAAAACCATCGTAGCTACCAAACCAGAAATAATATTAAAACAAAGCTTTATCATTCCCACTGAAAAAAAGCCCGTTAACCACGCGAAAATCGCTTTTGAACCTACGGGAAGTAGCGAACCACCCACAGCTAGGGGACCAAGTAACGCTGTTAATAACATACAAACTTCGATGATCCATTGGAATGCGATCGCAAGTGCAAACAACCAACCTCTCACCGCTAACTGAAAAATGTTGGTGTTGAAAAAATCGCTGATGCTTTTAACCCATTCTGGGCGATTATCTTGGTCTAAATCAGCTTCAATGTCCTTTGCTTGTGCGGCAGCATTTTGTAGGCATTCGGCTTGTTGTGTGGGGTCTGCGATCGCATTACATTGATTAACGAGTGACTGAATTGCATCTCCTTTTCCAGTTTTGAGCATTATTTGCTGATAAGCTTCTTGGAGTTGAATGGAGGCAGATGTGGAAGCTAAAAGGGTCTGATTTGTTTGGTTAATCACTGTTCTCAATCCTTTTGTCGCAATCGCTAATGGCTGACCATTATTAGCAAGTAGGGCTATTACAACGATTGTCCAGATTAGTTCTGTAAATCCCTTGGAATTATCCCCATCAATCATCTCTTTTGTCCATTGGACGATAAAAATTAGGAGAGTTCCAACTGCAAAGAAGATGCCGAGATTTGCGATCGCACTATATAATCCCCCGCTTAAAACATCATTCCACAACTTATCGATTGATTGAGCTACTGCTTGACTTGCTGCAACTCCATCTTCGGTAATTGTCGAAGCTGCTTGTCCAGGATTTGGTGCATTTGTTTGAGAAAAAATTAATCCGTATTTCAAAAAATAGTAGAACATACGGTTAAATATTTAATTAGAATAAACGAGCTTGAGATGCTGTGCGTAAATTATTAAATCCTTGACCAACTACTTCCTTTTGTTTTGATTGATTTTGTCCATCTAATGAACGAGAAATGTTAGTTAAATTCAAGTTAGCTAAATCCTGAGATTGTTTCGATTTCAAACCATCAGTTCTCATTGCTCCTAAAATTCCTGCTATTTGAGTATTTTGTTGAGCCATACGTTTCATCACATTCTGCGTCACAACTTCATCCTGGGCAGCTTCTCCAGAGTTTTCAACTTGTTCGATAGAGGTTTGGGTTTTTTCAACTTGCTGTTTCGTAATTTGTTGACCCTGTTTACTCAAAGTGCTATCGGAATCAGCACGGGTAATTTGACGGTCAACTTCATTTGTTGCTTTATCAACACTATTAATTGCACTATTATTTGAAGCTACAATCTCCTCAATTTTTCCCCTTACTTCTGTTGCATCAGGCAAACCCAATGCACCAACTGACTCATTCACTGCTGCCTTTAAATCTCCCTGTAATGATTCTGATAAATCCTCTAACTTTTGAGAAATAGTTGAGGAAACATATTTGTTTATCGAATTTAACTGCTCTTGCCATTGGTCAAATACTTTAGCAAGGGGATTAGGTATCTCTAATGCCGAAGCACCGGAAATACTGACTGCTGATGTTACACTGATACCAATTACAAAAATTACCAATTTCTTTGGCTTTTTCATATCTCAATCATTCGCTTCCTACTAATTGCTTAGAAAATTCTGTAATCGCCACGAATTTATCTGAATATTTGAGTAATGCTTGTGTTCTCCTTTCTTGTTCCAAGGGATTATTCGCTACTACCGCTAACAAATTGAAGGCTGGATAATAGCGACAAAAAGTAAATACTCCATTATCATCCAGCAACCATTGCGAGTAAAAACCCTCCTTTTTTGGGAAAAAACTTTCTGTGGCATTTCGAGAAATAATCTCTTGGGGATACTTCAAAATGCTTGTAAAACTATCGATAGCGGTGGGTTGAATTCGTCCAATTAAGCGGGTAGTTAAGTTTTGAAAAATCTTGGAACCAGATGGAGATTTGGCGATCGTATCGGGGTCTTGGGCTGATAGAATAACCCTGATACCAGCCTTTGCACCATTGGCACATAACCTACCGACTAAAGATGCGATCGCATCAAATTCAAACAAAATTGGGCATTTCGATTCGATGAAAAGAATACTTGCTGGAGATGCTAAAGTTCGTCGTAATGCCGCACTGTAAGCACTCAAACTCAAAATTGCCGCATCTTCATCGTTCGATAAATTACGTAGTGCAAAGATGAGTAAACGGGCATCGCTGCGGAAGGTAGAAGGTTGTGCTAAGGCTTGTCCAACCCGACTAGAAAGCCAGAATCTTAACCTTAAGCGTATGGTTTCCAAAGCTGCTTTGGTATCTCCAGTGAGGGAATCCAACCGCAATCGTTCGTGAGAGCAAAAACCCAGAAAGTCATGCAATGTCGGCATTACAGACCATTCATCTGAGCCAAAGCCGTTAGTGTATGCAGCCGCATAGCGATACCTTCGGTAAGCTTCGCTAACGCGTATCAACTCATCTCCAAAAAATGCTTTCAAAGCTAGAGCAATAAGCGACCTTACCGCATCCGTCAACACTTGTGATTCACCTCGACGATTCGGTGAAACCATTGCCAGAATTGCATTTGCGAGAAAATCTTTGTAATCTTCAAATCTCTCTTGCTGTAACTTTGGTTCTAAATCCCGCAAGTTTGGTAACTCAAACAAGTTACTTGATTCCTTCCCGATATCGAAATATGCACCATCTACTCCCATGAATTGGGTGTAGTCGGTAAAAGTGCTAGTTCCATCTGGTTTCGGGTAATCCATTGCTACCACTGGCATTCCGTGAGCTAAGGCTTGAGTAAGAATTCCAGAAGCCAAAACACTTTTACCTGCACGAGTTGTGGCAAACAACCCCAAGTTTTTATGCTGCTTGTACAAGTCAAGAAATACTGGTGTTCCTCCTTCTTCTGCAATTAACTCGAAACCATCACTATCCCCGGCTTTGGTTCGCACCAAGGGCATTAATCCTGGTACTTCACCACTCAAGTAGACTAACCTCCGATTAAAAGGTGCAGTCATCAAGCGTTCCCAAACTATTGGTAAAGTTTGTAACCAGATTCGCCAAGGATACTCGGTTTCTCTAACAACCCAAGCTGGACGGAGAAAGCAGGATTGTAAGTAACGGCAAGCTTCATCTAATTGTTCGCGGGTTTTGCGGTATACCAAAAACACAGTCGCTACGTGGATGGGAACAGCACCTTCATAAAGTTCTTCTTGTGCAGCAATCGACTTTTTGATATTGAGTAGTGATTTTACGTCAACCGAGTTTTTATTCTGTGCAAGTGTAGCTGATGTATTCGCTTGTTTCGTCAAACGCTGCATATTCGTTTTTACCAACGTTTCCGAAGCTCGCATCAACTGACAGTAAATCTCGGTGTCGTAAACTCTTTCTCTTGATAAAACCTCCCATAAATAATGCATTTGTCGTTCTTTATCCGCCCAACCTCCGGGTTTCTCCACGAAGGTGAGGGCTGCAATGTATTTTTCTTGGAGATGCACCCATCGTCTATCTGCGACGGGGATGGAAGACTCGGATTCCATGAGAAAAGATGTGGGGGCAACATCTGAATAAATTTCCTCTCGCAGTCCGTTGTCGTCGAGAATTAGGAGTTGGGGAATTGGACGGGGTGGTGTTTGGTTAAATCGCTGCCATAGTTGTTCCCAGAGGTGTTCGGCATTTATTGGGCGGATATCTAGCCCCATTTTGTTTGATAAAAGTTGTTCCCATAGTTGGAATCCGTCGCTAAAGGATGCGTGTAATAGTCTTTCGATAGCGATGAATTGAAGTTCGTTAATTTCTCCTGTGAATGATTTCCAAGAACGCTCTAATTTCGAGAGAACTTTTTCAATAACATCACTTGTGCCAGTGCTATTGGTTTCAACGGTGTAGGTGCAATAAAGACGTAGGTTTTTCGGTTTGCGAACTCCTTGGTTTGTTAGTTGTTGAGTACGGCATCGTTCTCCCATCAAGAGATATTGCAGTTCTTTGTTAGGGGCAATATCGCTTAAATTGTGAAGTTGTTGCTGTCGTGATGTGTCGTTGGTAAACGAACTGATATGGATGGTTAAATGTTCGCCATCGGGTAAATCTTTTAAACCTGATTCAATTGCATCGAACACGGGGTCAATTTGTTCGTTGCGTAATGTGGAATGAATACCTGGACATTCAAATCCAAATTGAATCAGGAAACTATCAACTCCTTTGCGTAAAAGATAAGCACCAATTGAGCGTCCTTGGAGATTTATTTGCAGCATTACAAAAGGTGCAAATGCATCTTCAATAGGTGTTAGGGAAAGTTTATTCCCACCATTATCAATAATTCGTTTACCAACTTTTTGTTTCATAAAGGCAGTAGGCAGTGGGCAGTAGATAAGAGAAAATGAGAGATGTTACCAGGGAAAGTAAAATGAGTAATAATGAGATCCGCTCGTATCGTGATTTAAAAGTCTGGCAAAAAGGTATGGATATAGCTGAGTTATGCTACCTAATGACAAAGAGCTTTCCCAAAGATGAAATATACGGCATAATTTCACAAATTCGGCGTGCATCCGTTTCTGTTCCAGCAAATATTGCAGAAGGATATGGACGAGACTCTAAAGGAGAATATGTTCATTTTCTGAAAATAGCTCAAGGTTCATTAAAAGAATTAGAAACTCACATCCTCTTGAGTATTAGAGTAAATTTAACTACTTCAGAGGAAGCTAATCAAATATTAGGAGAATGTGAATCTCTTGGGAAAATGCTACGCTCATTAATTCGTTCTATTCAAGCATCAATTTAATCACCTCCCTTTCTTTTATTCCTCACTACTGCCGACTGCCTACTGCCCACTGCCTCATATCTACATCGAACTCTCGTCCAATTAGGGGTAGCAACAAATTTGGATAAAATACGCCAACTACCATTAGCTGTTAAAATCCACCATGTAGCGATTCCCCAAGCTGCAACTGCACAAGTCCAAACCCAATTGAGTCGCAATAATCCGTGAGCTAAATAGTAAGAAAGTCCACAAATTATCGCCCAAGGAATTAATTGATCTGCCGGGAATGGTCCGATATTTGCCTGCTTCCCAAGAGTCGCATTAACTTTACGGTACTTTGATTTTTCCTCCATATTTTCTTCTTTTACTACTGCCGACTGCCTACTGCCCACTGCCTATTCATCCCCCTCCTCCAATAATCAAATTTGCCAGAATATCACCCATCGTTACTGCAATCAAAATAATCATCGGTGTTCGGGCTAAATTTTGGTTAGAGTCGAAAAAGAAATCACTTTCTTTAACTCTCCTGCAAAACTGGACGTGAAAGTTTCCCCTCATCCAGCTTCTCAACAACTTAGCTGTTATCATCAGTACCGCAATTTTGA
>JAAUPE010000015.1 GCA_012034595.1 Calothrix sp. CSU_2_0
CAAGGAATCTTTATCTTTCTCCATGAATCAATTCAGGGGCTTGTATCCGTTGAGATAAAGATAAAAAGAAATATTCTTCTTTCTTTTACCTTTTTACTTTTGACTTTTAATTTAAAAGATGGTCATTCATAGTGCCTGTTTCGCTTAAATATCCCATCAACAACTGGAGGTAAATCTCTAAATTGAGTACATTCGGATATTGCCAGCCTCTAACCCCCTACACAATTGGTTTAGAAGTAGTAGGCTGTATCTGGAAACGTTTCGGTAGGCTGCAATGACCACCGCGTACATCCTGATTACAGCAATTCTTATTTTGGGAGGCTTTATTGCCACCGTTGGCGATCGCATCGGCACGAGGGTTGGCAAAAAGCGGCTCTCACTGTTTAAGCTGCGTCCCAAAAATACGGCGGTATTAGTCACTATTTTGACGGGTATTGGGATTTCGGCATCAACGCTAGGTATTCTATTCCTGGCTGATAGTGGATTGCGAGACGGTGTATTTAAGTTAGAGAATATCCGCAAAGATTTGCGTCGCAAGCGCGAACAACTTAAGGGAGCCGAAACTCAGATTAATCAGGTGACTGGGGAACTCAATCAAGCTAAAACCCAAGAAGCTGAAGCTCAAAAGCGGTTGGAAAACACCAACAAGAACCTTCAAGATGCCAACAAGAAGCAAAAAGAGACCCAAACTGCACTGAACCGGACGATTGACTTACAAGCCAAAACTCAAAACCAACTGCGTTCAACGCAAAGCCGACTCGGACAAGTAGTAGTCCAATACCAACAAGCAATATCCCAGTTGCAAAGTGTCTACGACGAGCGCAAAAAACTTCAGGAGGAGATAGTACAACAAAAGCTAGAGAGTCAGAGGCTTTTCACTGTTGCTAAATTAGCCATCGACGAAGCCAAAAGCGCCATCCAAAAGCGCGATCGCGAATTACAAAAGCGTAAAGACGCAATCGAATCTCGCGATCGCAAAATTGCTCAACTCGATGACTTAATTCAAAAACGTAATATTGAAGTTACCGCAAGGGAACAAATCATTGCCCAGCGCGAATCGCGATTGAAGGAACTCGAAACCCAACAAGGCTATCTCGAAGAAGAAGTTACCCGTTTGGAACAGTATTACCAATCCTTCCGGGATTTACGTTTGGGCAAATTGGCATTAGTACGCGGGCAAATGATAGCCTCGGCTGTTGTTAGCGTTCAGCAACCCGCAGGAGCGCGTCAAGTCGCAATTAAACTACTAGAAGCGGCGAATCAGACTGCCCTCTCTAGATTGAGCGAACCTGGCAGCAATCTACCCTCTAATTTTAAAATATTACAAATTTCTAACGAACAGATTCAGCAACTCAGCAAACAAATCAGCGATGGTCGTCAGTACGTTGTTCGTGTCTTTTCGGCTGGAAACTACGTACGCGGTGAAAAGCGGATTGAATTTTTTACCGATGCCTCAGTCAATCAAATTGTATTTAAGGCTGGCGAAATTTTAGCCACGACAAATGCAGACTCGAAAACAATGACTTCGTACCAATTGAGGCAAAGACTTGATTTATTAATCTCCGCTTCGCAATTTCGCGCTCGAAACGCAGGTATTTTAGACGACATCCAGATTGATAGTACATTTCTGCGGTTTTTATCCCAACTACAGCAATATGACCAAGCTGTAGAAATTAAAGCGATCGCAGCAGAAAATACATTTACAGCCGGACCATTAAAACTTAAATTTATAGCTATTCAAAACGGTCAAGTACTCTTTGGTACATAGTCAAGAAATTAAAGATTAACCGTAGGGGTGGGGTTTCCCCACCCTTAATTGTCTTTAAAATTAATCAAGATTGTTGATATTCATAAAAAAGTATTGAAATTTAAACTTAAACCTAAACCTAAGCTATTACGGAAACTCTCAACTTCACTCTTAGATTTATGCCACCAGAACAAGTATTCTCGCTTACACAACCAATGATTTTGGGATTCGATCCGGGTAAAGATAAATGCGGTGTAGCGGTAATGGGACTAGACAGACAATTATGCTACCACGAGGTTATACCTTCGGCAGATGCCATTGATATAATTAAAAACCTCCGTGAAAAGTATCCAATCACCCTGCTAGTAATGGGCGACCAAACCACTTCCAAACGCTGGAAAAAAGACCTACAATCCCACCTTGGGGAACAATTTAACATTGTTTTGGTTGACGAACGCTATAGCACTTTAGAAGCACGCGATCGCTATTGGCAAATGTTCCCACCCCAAGGGCTGAATAAGATTTTACCCCAAGGTATGCGTCAACCCCCCCGTCCCATCGATGATATTGTTGCTATTTTGCTAATCGAGAGGTACTTAGCTAGATTGACTTCTAAAAATCAGTAGTCAGTAGTCAGTGGTCAGGAATTTGGAATTAGTGGTCAGGAATCAGGAATCAGTGGTCAGGAATCAGGAATCAGGAATTAGGAATCAGAAGCGATTAGCTTTTAGCCTTAAACCCATGCATAAATGTAAGTGCTGGAGACTATAATTCAATTAGCTAACAGCTAACTTTCTAGTCATTTTTTTAACCAATGCCCAATCCCCAATCCCCCATGCCCCATCACTATAACTCGGCTCGAATCGTAAACGCATAATCACCTCCCGGTTCGAGTTGATAATCCTTTTGCTCCAAGAAACGACCGAGAGGTTCTTTAATTAAAGCCCGTCCTTGAGATGGTTTAACCATCAGTTCTCCTTGGCGAAAATCCCATTGGAACTGCCATTCATAATCACCCGCATGTACTTCTCCTTCGAGTAAGCCATGCTGCCAGGATTGGCGGATAATCTTTACGTGGGCGGTTGTTTCGGGTAGACGTTTGGTACTCACAATCCGTTATAGACAGGTTAAGAGAACAGTTGGGTAATTATAGCTTTAACATTGAATCCAAATATATCAAATACAAAATCGCAGAATAATTTCTCAAGGCTAATTTACGTATTTCTTTTTTTAAGATACAAGTTGTAAACAGTATTAGTAACTACCTCAATGCTGTAAATATTACTTTATAATAACTATTCCGGAGGTGGAATCAATATATAACTTGACTTATTTACTGAGATAATTATTGCTCACACTCAGCTTTATAAGTATTTCTGCGGTTGTAGAAAAATATATACTAGAGCCATTTTAGGAGTAGTCATTTTGATACTTATCTCCTAATAGTAATGGTTTGCTATGACACAGCCGAACCTCTTAGAACAAGCAAAAAAAGGTGATGTAAATGCGATCGCATCATTAATTAATCGTTCACTCCAAAATCAAGGCATTAATGTAGAAGCAAGTCTCGAAGATAGTTGCTTGGAAGTTTGGTTGAAGTCAAATCAAGTTCCCGATCGGCAAACTTCGGTGGCATTTATCCGTAAGGGAATGATGAGTTTGGGGGTTGCATCGATTAAGAGGGTTAGGGTTTATGCACAGCAAACAAGCGAGGATATGCCTTCTTGGGATGAGGAAGTGGAGTTAGATCGATGTAACAATCTAAATTTAGAATTGGTACATCCAGAATTAGTAAACCCAGAAGAACAACATAATTCCCTAAAAAATCTGCAAGTAAGCGCGAGTAATGGTGACATTGAATCTATATCAGCAATATTAAATAATTCATTTAAACAGCAAAAGATTACTTTAAAAATTGGAATTAAAGAAAATTGCTTACAAATACTATTAGAATCATCTCAGGTTCCCAATCAATCACTATGTACGGCAATTATTCGCAAAGAATTGGTCAGATTAAAAATAGAATCGATTAAAAATGTCAAAGTTTACGGACGAGAAATAGCAGAAGAATTTCCTGCTTGGTTTCAAGAATTTGAACTGGGAATTGGCAAACTCACACCGATTACGGCGAAAAAACAGCAATCTGAAAATCCCGAATTTCTAGCGACTTTGCGAACATTTAAATTTTCTTCGGTTGTTCCTTACCAAGATGCGTTAAATTCCGATTTATACAGTTCAAATACAGTTAGATTATTACTATTTTTTGGGTTATTTCCCTTTGCTGTGAGTTTGATTGCTAAAACCGCAGGTTTAGGTTTAATTGCTTTTATTTTGGGAGTTTATTATTCTTCGATATGGGGAGTTGTGGTATATAACTTACTCAAACCTGCTCTGTTTTCTTGGAGAAATACAGTTAAATGTGCTTTATTTACGGCATTTATTGGCATTCCCATCCTTTTACTTTGCCAAAGAGTACCTCCGTTTAGCCTTCTATACACAGCAGTCGAACAAGATAATATAATCCCTCGATTGATTGGTTTTATTTTCGGTGTTGGTGTACTCGAAGAGTCATGCAAAGCTTTACCAGTTTACCTATTTCTGATGCGTCCAGGAAAATTAAAAGACCCCCTGACATCAGCATTTTACGGGGCAATGTCGGGTTTAGGATTTGCGATCGCAGAAGGGGTAAACTACTCTTATAGATATGCCATTAGTTTGGCTACGGGAGAAAGTGGTTTTGGCTTTTACGTTTTAATCAACACAATTAGATTTGTCTCTTTGCCTTTATATCATGCAATTTGGGCTGGGATTGTCGGTTATTTTTTAGGTTTAGCAGCAATCAATCCATCACGTAAAGGTTCAATTATTTTTATTGGATTAGGAGTTTCTGCTGTACTCCACGGTTCTTACAACACATTTTCTAATAGTTGGATTGGATTTGTCATCCTGGGATTTTCGATTTTGTTATTCGTCACTTACCTGAATCGCAGTCAGCAAATAGTTGATGATATGCAGAATGCCGAATTAAGTTTTAAAAAATAGGAATAAAAAACTATTTGCAAGTGGTCAAATAATAATCAATTTTTATTAACAAAAGCTGAATAGCGATGCCTTCCAAAAAGACATCGCGGATTTTAGATTATTGATTTTTCGACTTTTTGATTCCAAAATCTGTCTTGAAAAGTTGACGGGTTCGGTTTCTGTACCGTCAAACTTTTCGTAAATCCAAAATCTAAAATCAAACGACTTACTTCGTTGCTGCCTCTCTTGCTGCTGCTGCTTGATCGGGATGAATACCTAAGCGAGTCAAATTGATTCGACCTTTTTGGTCGATTTCCCGCACTTTGATAATCACTTCGTCACCAACCGCAACTTCATCTTCAACTTTACCAACTCGGTAGTCAGCAAGCTGGGAAATGTGAACCATGCCTTCTTTACCTGGCAAAAATTCCACAAAAGCACCAATTGGTATAATCCGAGTCACTCGACCCGCGTAAACATCGCCTTCATTGAGCTTGCGTGTCATTCCTTGAATAATCGCCCGCGCTCTTTTAGCTTTGTTTTCATCAACCGCAGAAATAGTTACCGTACCATCATCTTCGATGTCGATTTTAGCACCAGTTTCTTCGGTAATACCCTTAATTGTCTTACCACCAGGACCAATCACCAGACCAATCATGTCTGAGTCAATCTTGATGGTTAACAGTCTTGGTGCATAGGGTGACATTTCGCTGCGAGGTTCGGAAATGCAAGCAAGCATTTTTTCGAGAATATGTAACCTTGCTGGTTTTGCCTGGTTGACAGCTTGGGCAATCACTTCCAGCGATAAGCCGGAAATTTTCATGTCCATTTGCAATGCTGTAATTCCTGAATCTGTTCCCGCAACTTTGAAGTCCATATCACCCAAGAAGTCTTCAATACCTTGGATGTCAGTAAGAATGCGTACTTCGTCACCTTCTTTAATTAGACCCATTGCCGCACCGCTAACTGGCTTTTTAATCGGTACACCTGCGTCCATGAGGGATAGGGTGGAGCCACACACCGAACCCATCGAAGTCGAACCGTTGGAAGAAAGGACTTCGGAAACTACCCGGATAGCGTAGGGAAATTCGTGCTTAGTTGGTAGCACAGGTAACATTGCCCGTTCCGCTAAAGCACCGTGACCAATTTCCCGACGACCTGGGGCACGTAGGGGCTTGGTTTCCCCAACGGAGTAGGGTGGGAAGTTGTAGTGGTGCATGTAACGTTTGTACTGGTCTGGCTGTAAATCGTCGGTGAGGGTTTGAGTGTCACCGGGAGTACCCAGGGTACATGCGGATAGGACTTGGGTAAGTCCTCGGTTAAATAATCCCGTGCCGTGAACCCGTTTAGGGATAATACCAACTTGGCAGGAGACTGGACGAACTTGATCGAGTTTGCGTCCATCTACACGGACATTATCTTCGACGATTTGGCGACGCATTAACTCTTTGGTAATCTCTTTGAAGGTATTACCTAGTGCTTTGCCATTGGCAGTGGCAGCAGTGCGGATGCCGTCGTCTTCTGCCAGTTCCGCGATCGCACTCACAACACCTGCTTTAATTTCATCTAAAGCCGCATCGCGTTCAGTTTTGGTAAACTCAAACTGCGCCAAAATTTTCTTGATGTCGGCAGTAGCGCGATCGCGAATGAAGTTTGCCAGGGTTTGATCGACTTCAGGGGGGTTTTCATGGACAATTTTCAACCCCAATTCGGTCATTAATTCTTGCTGGGCACGAATTAAATCCTGTACAGCTTCGTAACCGAATTCGATTGCTTCGATAATGTCGCGTTCGGGTAACTGATTTGCACCAGCTTCCACCATGATCACACCATCGGGCGAACCAGCCACAACCAAATCTAAATCTCCGGCATCAATCTCTGCGTAAGTAGGGTTAATGACAAAATCATCTCCTACCAAGCCGACGCGCACGGCTGCCATTGGACCGTTAAAGGGAATTCCTGCCAATAGTGTAGCAATTGATGCACCTGTCACCGCAAGTACATCGGGTGGTACGAGTTCGTCAATTGATAGGGTTGTAGCTACGACTTGCAAATCATCACGCAACCACGATGGAAACAGGGGACGTAAAGGACGATCGATGAGACGACTAGTAAGAATTGTTCTTTCTGGGGGGCGACCTTCACGTCGCATTATGCCTCCGGGAATCCTACCCGCAGCGTACAGTCTTTCTTCGTAATCTACGGTCAAAGGTAGAAAATCGATGCCGTCTCTGGCTTGCGATCGCGTCGCTGTCACTAACACTGACGTATCCCCAGATTGTAACAAAACAGACCCGCCAGCCTGGGGAGCTAACAAGCCGATTTTCAGTCCAATATCCCGCCCATCGAAGGATATTGACTTTTCAAATTCTCCCATTCAGTTTCTTTTCCTTCTATGTTCGCTATTCTCGCTCTGTGGCAATCCTAACATTTATGTACTATTACTGTCGGTCGTAAAGGTTAAGAGTTATAAGATATTATATATACTAGTTTGAGTTACAACATACCGAAGCTAGGGCATAATTGCTTAAAGAGCTGATTATGAGGCATTTTTTCGACAGATTTTTTCGAGATTTACCCGAATTTGTACGTATCTAGGCGGTACATTCTTTAACTCACAAATTTTGTTTGCTCCCTTTCTCATGGCTCCAAACTGCGGTACATTATCATTGCATCGACAAAATTATCATGATTGACTTCTACTGCTGATGGGATTTGCCCAATTACCTGGAATCCTAATGATTCCCACAAACGCAAAGAAGCTATATTAGTTTTGAAGACCAAGTTGAACATTACCGCTTTGTATCCTAGCTCTGATGCAATTTCTAGCATGGATTCTCCCATAAATCTACCCAGACCCAAACCCCGCATTTCCCGTTGTACAATAAAGCCAGCGTTGCAAATATGGCTACACCGACCTGGAAAGTTTGGTTTTACAAAAAATGCTCCAAGTATCTCGTTTGTTTGGAATGATGTAATTGCTTGTTTAAGTCGCACAACACAGGCAATATGATTCATCCAATAAGCTGAAAATTCTGATTGGGTAAGAGCTTGCTTCTGTGGATAGGTATTTCCTTCGAGAATCACTAAATTAAGTAATGTTCTCACTGTTTCTTGTTCTTCTGAATGCATGTAATCTAGTTCTAAGTGGATTCCGTTTCTTAAAATTTTATCAACAGGTAAGTGCATAATTGAAGAATTTTGTTTACGATGGTTTTGACTGGTTGAATTTTTGTTAATTTTTTGAAATTATTCAAAGTTATTATTTTGTGATTATTCAAGTTTCTTCATCATTAAAAATTATTCAATTTTAGTATGTTTGAAATTATAAGATATTCTTGAAAAATATGTAAGTATTCAGTCCTAAAAATGCAAAATGGAAACGAAATGTTGGTTATATCTAAATTTAAGAAAATTCAAAGTAAACTTTTCTATAAAAGTGTAGGGGCAGAGTAATCCCTGATGAATAATATATTTGGTAAATATCTGTCTTTGTAATTCCTCTAACAACTATTTTCTCAAGTTTTATCCTCACAATAATTATTATTTCAAGATGGCTATTTTACATGGTAATTGGTTAATTAAAGGTCAAGAAAGTTGCCTATTTATTTGGGGAGAAACTTGGCGATCGCTTGAAGAAAATTTAATTAATGTCACCTCTATTAGTGAAAAGACGATTAATGAAGATTCTGGGCTACCTCAACAAGATAAAATACCTTTAAATCCATTTGCAATGACATCTCTAGAATTATGGGAATGGATACAAACTTTACCAATTGTAGTTCCCAAATCTCTACAGCAATCTGTCGCTGTAACCACTCAATCGAAAACGAGTCGTCGCACAACTAAGACAGCAACAATTACCCAACCTAATTTACCTGTTGCATCGCAAATAATCGCTTTGCCGAGCCATGTAATAGTTAATGATAATCCCGAAAATATTACAATATCACCAATACATTCTGGAGTAATTATTGAAGATAGTAAGGTAAATCAATTACCTCAATATCTCCAACCCTGGAAAATAGAGGGATTTTGTTTAAAAACAAACGAAGCAATTAAATTACTTTCTTCTCTACCTCTAAATACCACAAGCGATAGAGGTGGATTTTTTGGTGCAGATTTGCAATTTTGGATGCAAATTTTTCGTTGGAGTTTAGATTTAACTGCACGGTGCAAATATTTACCCCTGATTAAATCTAATTTTAAATCTAATCATCAATTTAATAATCAATCTAATAATCAATCAACCAATCAAACCCAACTAAGTAACAATTTTGTTGCTTCTTGGCAAGCACTATTAGATAGTGGGATTGATACGAATCGACTCGAAAAATTTTCTCAATTAATGCCTTTAGCATGTCGAACTTACCAACAGGAAATAAGAGAACAAATTAGTGATAATTCTTCCACATCTGTTTACTCAACACTAACTATAGATTTACCAACCGAACCGCAAGAATTAATCATTGACTTTTTGAATAGTACTATTGACAATCAAGTACGAGGAATGATTAATCCTCCCGCAGCAGCAGAAGCACGTTTGCTCGCAGCACTACCAACAGCAGTTCGTCAGTGGTTACAAGGATTAACAACAGCAGCAAATTCCATTAATGCTAATCCTCCCGAAGTGGAGCGTTTACAAAGTGCATTAAAAGCTTGGATGATGCCATTGGAATATCAAATGGCAGGGAAAACACTTTTTCGGACTTGTTTTGAATTAAAATCGCCTGAAGAAGGGAAAAATCAGTGGACTTTGGCTTATTTTCTCCAAGCATCAGATGACGTAGAATTTTTAGTTGATGCTGCTACGATTTGGGAGCAAACTGTCGAACGGTTTGTTTATCAAAATAGGACAATCGAGCAACCCCAGGAAACATTTTTGCGAGGTTTGGGATTAGCTTCACGGTTGTATTCCCCCATTGCTGAAAGTTTAGAAACCCAATCTCCGACATTTTGTTACCTTAACCCCATGCAAGCTTACGAATTCATCAAAGCTATAGCTTGGCGTTTAGAAGATAGTGGTTTAGGTGTAATTTTACCATCAAGTTTAGCAAATCGCGAAGGTTGGGCAAACCGCTTAGGCTTGAAAATTACGGCACAAAATTTACAACAGCAAGGACGTTTGAACTTGCAAAGTTTGTTAAATTTTCAATGGCAATTAGCGATTGGGGGACAAACTATTTCTAAAGCTGAATTCGATCGCTTAGTCGCATTAAATAGCCCCTTAGTTGAGATTAACGGTGAATGGGTCGAATTGCGATCGCACGATATTAAAACAGCACAAAACTTCTTTGCTTCGCGAAAAGAGCAAATGTCCCTGTCGTTAGAGGATGCATTGCGCTTGAGTTCGGGGGATACCCAATCGATAGAAAAGCTACCAGTCGTCAGTTTTGAAGCTTCAGGAGCTTTACAGGAGCTAGTTAACGCCTTAAGTAATAGTAGTGCGATCGCGACTTTACCAACTCCTAAAGATTTTCAAGGAGAATTGCGTCCATATCAGGAACGTGGTGTTGCTTGGTTAGCTTTTCTCGAACGTTGGGGTTTAGGTGCTTGTCTCGCAGATGATATGGGGTTAGGAAAAACTATCCAGTTT
Source organism: Calothrix sp. CSU_2_0 (assembly GCA_012034595.1). Taxonomy (GTDB): domain Bacteria; phylum Cyanobacteriota; class Cyanobacteriia; order Cyanobacteriales; family Nostocaceae; genus Brunnivagina. The sequence goes on from JAAUPE010000015.1 coordinate 10,365, forward strand.
ATTGCCTTTTTATTACACCTCAAAGAACAAAATTCCCTTGATAATCCCACATTACTAGTTTGTCCGACTTCAGTATTAGGAAACTGGGAAAGGGAAGTTAAAAAATTTGCCCCAAATCTTAAACTTTTACAATATCACGGTGATAAAAGACCTAAAGGGAAGGCTTTTGCAGATGCAGTGAAAAAACATGATTTGTTAATTACAAGTTATTCCCTAATTCATCGCGATATTAAAGAATTTCAAAGTATAACTTGGCAAAATATCGTCTTAGACGAAGCTCAGAATGTGAAAAATGCCGATGCTAAACAATCGCAAGCTGTCAGGCAATTAGAAGCTAATTTTCGCATTGCCTTAACGGGAACACCAGTAGAAAATCGCTTACAAGAATTGTGGTCAATTCTAGATTTCCTCAACCCTGGTTATTTAGGAAATAAGCAATTTTTCCAAAGACGTTTTGCAATGCCGATTGAAAAATATGGTGATACATCCTCACTTTCACAATTACGTGCTTTAGTGCAACCATTTATTTTACGACGTTTAAAGTCAGACCGTGACATTATTCAAGATTTACCAGAAAAGCAGGAAATGACCGTATTTTGTGGTCTTACTTCCGAACAAGCTAAACTCTATCAACAAGTTGTCGAAGATTCTTTAGCAGAAATTGATAAAGCTGATGGTTTACAGCGTCGAGGAATGATTTTAGGATTACTAATTAAACTCAAACAAGTTTGTAATCACCCCGCACAATACCTCAAACAAGAGTCTTTAGATAAACACAATTCAGCCAAGTTACAACGCTTAGATGAAATGCTCGATGTCGCTTTAGCTGAAGGAGATAGAGCTTTGATTTTTACACAATTTGCTGAATGGGGTAAGTTGCTCAAACCGCATTTAGAAAAACAATTAGGTCGAGAAATCTTCTTTTTATATGGAAGTACTAGTAAAAGGCAACGTGAGGAAATGATAGATAGATTTCAACATGACCCCCAAGGACCACCAATCATGATTTTATCGTTGAAAGCAGGAGGTGTAGGGTTAAATTTAACGCGGGCAAATCACGTTTTTCACTTCGATAGATGGTGGAATCCCGCAGTTGAGAATCAAGCTACAGATAGGGTATTTCGGATTGGGCAAACCCGCAATGTTCAAGTACACAAATTTGTCTGTACAGGTACATTAGAAGAGAAAATTCATGACATGATTGAAAGTAAAAAGCAGCTTGCCGAGCAAGTTGTTGGTACAGGTGAGGATTGGTTAACAGAACTTGATACCAACCAATTAAGGAATTTACTTTTGTTGGATAGAAGTGCAGTTATTGAAGACGAGTAGAGACGACCCGGTGGGTCGTCTTAATAAAATTTCCACCAGGTCGTTTTTAAAAATTAAAAATCCACAATCCAAAATTCAAAATAAATCATGTCTAATGATACATTACAAGCCAGTCGTGAATGGTGGTCGCAAAGATGGTTAGAATTACTCGATTCTTACCGCTTTAAAAAACGCTTAGAACGGGCAAGAAATTATTCCCGTCAAGGTAATGTCTTAAGCATAGAATTTAAAGGTGAAAAAGTATTTGCTAAAGTCCAAGGTAGCGAACCCGAACCTTACAAAGTATCACTTTCTCTAGACCCTTTTAGTGATGAAGAATGGAATTATGTAGTTGAAGCAATGTCCCAAAAAGCTATTTTTGCAGCCAAACTTTTAGCAGGAGAAATGCCACAAAATATCGAAGAAGTATTTACATCTAGCGGTTTATCATTGTTTCCATTCACCTTATCAGATGTTCGCAGTAAATGTACTTGTCCCGATAAGGCAAACCCTTGTAAGCATGTTGGTGCAGTCTACTACCAATTAGGAGACAGATTTAGCGAAGATCCTTTTGTATTATTCCAATTACGGGGACGTACAAAAGAAGAAATTATTCGCTATTTACGCAATCTTCGTTGCGAACATAGTAGCAATAATCCCGATATCACCGATATAGAAGTAACTGAAAATTCAAAACTATCACCCATTAAACAATACCCAGTCAATCTTAAATCTTATTGGAAATATGACGAACCACTCGAATCCTCATTAGTCGTAATCGCACCATCTAACAGCGAAAATATTTTAAATGTATTAGGTTCGATTCCTTTAGCAAAAGAAGAGGAAAATATACCTAATTTTTCTGCTGCTGATATCGTGGCAAAATATTTAGATAGCCTTTACAAAGATGTCAGTCAAAAAGCTATTATTACAGCAATGAATGTTTAGGAAGGCTTTCTTTACCTACAATTCTGAATGAACTTTTATATTTGCCTTGTTTGGTTAAAGAAAATTTATTAATTTCTAGGTTCTGGAAACCAAGTTACATTTGCTACGATTGCTTACGTGTTATAACAACAATGTAATTTCGCGTAACCAAAATGGAATTTCAAAACAAAGTTATTTCAGTCGAGCTTGCAGATGGTACAGTTGTTAAAGTTGAAGCATCTTCGATAGGCGATCGCAAAGTTGGATTACAAACCCGACCTTTTAGCGAAGCAACTGTCGCAATTAAATCTCTAGCTAGAGAAATTGCCGAAACCGTACAAACAATTAAACCCGATAAAGCCAGAGTTCGCTTCGGAATCGAAATTGGCATAGATGCGGGTAAATTGACAGCCATCCTCGCAAAAGGAACCAATACAGCCAATCTCGAAATAACTTTGGAATGGGATAGTTCGGATAATTAAAATATATTCTGATGCGATCGCTATATATTTACCTTATACCATTTTGGATTTTAGATTTTGGATTGTGAAATATTTACTGCATAAGCTTTTCGCGACTCCATCTGTCGCAATTATTTTTCCAATTGGTATTAACTTAAATTAAATTAAATTAAATTAACTTAAATTAACGCGCTGTTGTAGTGCGTTTGCGTCTTCTTCCCCTTGGTAATTGAGTATTAATGGGGACAACTTCCGCTTCATTACTTTCCCTTGCCACACGAATCAATATTCCCGCAGCAAGCAGACTTGCAATCATCGAATTACCACCGTAACTAAATAAAGGTAAAGGCAAACCCGTTGTTGGTAACGCCCCCGTAGTTACCCCAATATGCAACAATGATTGTCCCACCATCACCACTGTAATCCCGATCGCAATCAATCGATAAGTTGGGTTTGTAGCTTTCATTGCCACAATTAACCCCAAAGTGGCATATATCGCTAACACTATCAGAAATAGCATACAACCAACGAATCCAAACTCCTCAGCAAAGACAGAAAAAATGAAGTCGGTATCTTGAATCGGTAAATAAAACAGCTTTTGTTGCGATTGCCCAAAACCAGCACCCATTTTTCCACCAGAACCAACAGCAAGCAAACTTTGGACTAGCTGATAACCATTTCCAGTTGCGTCAGCCCAAGGATTGATAAAAGACATAACTCGCTTGCGCTGATATTCGCGAAAACAAATACTCATTACCGCTAACACAATCCCACCAACCGCAGTTCCACCCAAATATTTATAAGGTAATCCCGCACCAAGGGCAATTAACCAAATAGTCATACCGCAAAGTGCAGCAGTACTCAAGTTCGGTTGGGCAAGAATTCCCAAAACTATTAACCCAAATACACCCAACCAAGTAAACCTAACTCGCCAAGTTAACTTATCCCATTGTCCGAATAATCTGGCACTTTGAATCACCAAAAATGGTTTAATTAATTCTGATGGCTGAATAGGAACTGGTCCCAATAACCGACGCGCTGCACCCAAGTCGCTTTTACCAAGTCCAGGAATTAGGGTGACAAAAATTAACAGCAAAAATAAGAAGATAAACCAATGGGATATCCCTGATATCCTGCGAATTGGAGTATTGACGACTATATTAAATGCGAATAAACCGACAACTACCCACATCAGTTGTCGTCCAAAATAATATAAACCGTCTTTGTAACGGGTATCCGCAACTGGGTAAGATGCGGAAAATAAGACAACTAAACCGACAAACAGCCAAACCATCGTCATCCAGCGCAACAAACGCGCTTCTAAAGCCCAACTGTTAACGGAGTCATCAAGGAATGGTATCAAACGACGGATTATCTTCACGGGAATATGGGTGAATTAGATAGTTATATATAAAGTTGAAGAATATATCGCAGTACGAATCAGAAAATCGCTAGCGTATGCGATCGCATTTTTCTGATGTATCGCAGCCAATACTACACCCAAACTTCGCTATCCGCAAATACTACTCTCAAATTCATGGCAAATATCCCAAACAAAAAGAGGTCAAATTCGACCCCTTCCGCAACTCCTTATTTATCTTCTAAACTGTAATTATATTTAGATAAGACCTGTATTCATACCTTGCTTACCAGTAGCAAGTTCAACTTTAACAATTTTTCCACCCATTTTTTGAATCCGTTGCTGCTCTTTAAACCAGTTTTCGTAGGGAACTAGCTTAGTAAAGAAAGTATTTTGTAACTCGCGTTGGGTACGAATTCGAGTTTGGCTAGGGACGCAAGCAGTAATCTTAAATACACGCATTGTAGTAAATCTCCTATCTCCAAGGGGTATAACTTTTTTATTTGAATTTATCTCAAGAAATTTTTGAGTGTCTTACCTATTCACTCCAAGACTGGAAATCAAGCATCAATACTAGATAATTAAAACTCATCTAAAATAAAGTCAATTCTGAACCCTTTAATATTTAGTGCTGTTTTATTAGCACTTAGAACTCAGCACTCTAAACGATAAGCAATCAACTTCCTAGCACTCACGATTGATTTCCAGTCCCTTTTAAAACGCACCTACATAATGCGGTGCATTCTCAATCCTTAGCTTAAGCCAGAACTGATGTAGTCGAAGTATACGCCCATTTCCTTGCCAGCGTCAGGACCAACCAAGCTAGCGGTTACTTCTTTCATCGATTGGATAGCTTGAACGGTAGCACCAACAGGTACACCTAAAGAGTTATAGGTTTCTTTCAAACCGTTAAGAACACGCTCATCTAAGATAGAAGGGTCGCCAGCTAGCATTGCATAGGTGGCATAACGGAGGTAGTAGTCTAAGTCGCGGATGCAAGCTGCATAGCGACGGGTGGTGTACATATTACCACCGGGACGGGTGATATCTGAGTACAACAAAGACTTAGCAACAGCTTCTTTTACAATTGCAGCTGCGTTAGCGCTGATAGAAGTAGCTGCACGAACGCGAAGTTCGCCAGTTGCAAAGTAGCCTTTGAGCTTTTCCATTGCGGATGTATCGAGGTATTTACCTTGAACGTCCGAAGAGTTGATTACTGCGGTAATTGCGTCTTGCATCTTGTTATTTCCTTATTTCCAACCGTATTGCAATAATTCGGTATCACAGATAAAAGCGATATCACAGTTTGGGACAACCCAAAAACTATGACATAGCACCGATTACGTAGTCGAAGTAAGAGCCGGCTTCTGAAGCATCATCACCCGACATCATGCCAGTAGCAATGCCTTTCATCGCGGAAACGCCACCTGCAACTGCGTCGATGGGGGTTCCCAAGGAGCGGTACATTTCACGCACACCAACGATACCGATTTCTTCGATTGGAGTTACGTCACCAGATACGATTCCGTAGGTGATGAGACGTAAATAGTAGTCCATGTCCCGCAGGCAGGTAGCGGTCATTTCTTGACCGTATGCGTTTCCACCAGGAGAAACTACATCAGGACGCTTTTGGAACAATTGGTCGCCAGCTTGCTTAACGATACGCTCGCGGTTATCGGTCAATACTTGAGCGATACGAAGGCGCTTTTCTCCATTGGTGACGAAGGATTTGATTCCATCCAATTCACCAGGGCTGAGATAGCGTGCTTCTGCATCGGCATTCACGATGGACTTCGTGACGATACTCATTAATGGATTCCTCCAAATACGAATAAAACCAGGGTTTATAGACTGGTGCGACTATTAAAACGGTAACTTCAAGTCTTGAATACCCTTCTTGCTTCCACAGTTTTGATAACTGTGCTGACAAAACTAGGTTGACAAGCTTACTTGTTTATTTACGTTCTTCCGTAAATATTACAAGTACACGAGCCTCAAAACTCAACTACCCCTTGTGGAAATATTTTCGGGCATTTTGTTGAGTATTTATGACTCTTCTTCACACTTTGTAACATTCATTTCAGTTTTGGTTTGCGTTAAGCAAAGCTTATCGCTAAAAGCGTATCCTCCGGAGAATCGTACCTAAAAAGCACTTCACAGAAAACTACCAGCAGCAAGGGAGGTGACTGTTGGTAGAAATTTGTTATTTATGTTTGGGAAAGGACTTAAGGACTAAAGATAAATTATCTTAGTCCCTAATCCTAGTTTCACTTAATCAGCTTTAACGCTACCCAGGTAATTACCTGCGGGTAACGAGGGAATGCGCTGGTAAGGAACGACATCCTCACCGAAGAATTGTGCGTATTCCTGGCTGTTAATTAATGCATTTACAGCAGTAGCTAAACCCGAACTGGTCAAAATCGCTCGGTATTCATGGATTTCGGCTTGGGTAGCTGGCTTACGTCCCAAAATGTGGCGGAAGATGAATTCAACGACCTTATTTTGGGGGAACGAGTTACAGAAGCGTTGCTGATAAGCGGACGAGCTAGCCAATGTGCGGACAAATTCCCGAACAGAAATTTCCTTGCTTTCCAGCTTGGTTTCCAAGTCCAAACATCGGAACTCTTGAGGTATATCACCGTTACGGATATCCATTACTTGCGCGTAGATAGCGTTAACTAATGATACAAACTCAGCTTTGCCTGCTGTTTCTGTAAACCGATAAATACGGATACCTTGACGACGTGCTGTAACCACCTGTGCTGCTGGGGTAATAGTACGACCTAAGCCAGTGTAAGCAGGTTCGCGTGCTGCCATATCTGCGATCGCCTTTCCAGTCATAGGCATCTTGGACATATCCATCTTCGGCTTAATCGTATCAAAGCTAGGCACAACAATATTGTCGTTCTGCTTTGTCAACTGGTCATACAACCGATTGGTATTCGGGAAGTTAGCGGCAGGTAGGGTGGGGAAGCGACGATAGGGAATCGTATCTTCACCAAACACATCCTGGTACTCAACGGTATTCAACATAGCGCTGATAAACGCTTTAATACCCTGAGTTGCCAAAATTTGATTGTACTTACGGATTTCCGCTTGGTCTAATGGCGCACGTCCCATGAAGTGCTTCGTTCCTAACTCAATCACCTTGGTATTGGGATACGGAGTATAGAATTCTTTTAAGTACAGGCTCGAATAACCCAAACTTTCAATAAATTCCTTAATCGTAATTTCACCGTTACTCAAACGGCTTTCTAATACCTTAAATTCACGGGAAGAAGCTACGTATGGAGCAATATCGCGCTCGAAAATTTGTCGGTAAGCAGCACTGATAACTGTTTTTATCGCTACCTTGTCCCCATTTCCGGAGACAAACTTGAAGACTTTCGTTTGTTCGCGCTGCCTCGATACACCCTGATTCGCACGGAACATCACATCTGGTTCGGTTCGCACTTCGGTTGGTGTACCCAACTGTACGAACATCGGAGTTGTTTCTTTCTCGATGCTGGGGGTAATGTCTTCGCGGATGCTACCAACACGTAAATTACGTTGCGATTGCCCTGCGGGAGTTAGATAACGCTCGTAAGGAATGGTATCTTCCCCAAATGTCTGTGCATACTCTTCAGTATCGAGAATCGCGTCAATTAGGGCATAGAAACCTTTCTTCGCACAAATATCGAAGTACTTGTTCGTTTCTTGACGACCGTAGGTGGGACGACCTAGCAAACGACGGTGGATATATTCAACCGATTTCATGACGTACAGGTTTGTCCAGTACATCTTACGGAAGACATCCGACTTCGCCAAGCAGCGAATAAATTCCTTAATGCTGATTTCGCCGTTCTCTAGCTTAATTTCCGCAACTTTCTGACGCTGACCGTCGTAAAGCTCCCGTCCGAAAACCTGCAAGTAAGCAACTTTAATTATGGATTGGGTCGAACTTTCCGAGAATTTAATATTAGTTCCAGCCTTCGACTTCTTGCCACGGGTTCCCGGTAATTGGTCAAGTTTGAATACCTTGGGACCGAGTGTACCAGGTGCAACACCACGGGCACGGGGATTACTAACTTGATTATTAATTCCCGGACCACGGGTAATCAACAAGCGGCGGGTATCTTTACCAAAGAATGCTGGACTGGTGCTGGGATTGCGGGTTTCTTTCGGGAAAATCGCCCCAAATTGAATTTCCAACGGGTCATTCCCGGAACCGTACACATGTTGGTCGGGTAATGGCTGGTTGTAAGCCGCAAATGTGGTGATAAACTGGGGAATTTTGCGGAAAGGTGCGCTGTAATTAAACAGGTCTTGCTGCGGTCCCCAATTACGACATTCCTGTGCTTCTTGACCCAATCCCCGGAGGTAAGGTACTGTTTCTTCGCCAAAGTAGTCCGAGTATTCCTGCGAATCTACCAATGCATCGACTAGTCCAGACAAACCTTTACTCGAAACAATCGAGAAGTATTTTTGGACTTCTTCACGGGAACTTGGACCTCTACCAAGGATATGGCGGAAAGCTAGTTCCAATGCACGGCTATTAATGTATGAGTCGAAGAAATTCTTGCGATACAGAGGGGATTTACACAAGCGACGCACAAACTCTTTCATGGAGATGTCGCCATTTTTAACTTGTGATTCTAGCTTTGAGAGCGACAAACCATAGGCACGGGTAATATCGCGTTCAAAAACTTGACGGTACGCAGCCTTAATAATGTCGTTCTTTTCTACAGCCGACAATCCGGGCTTCATTGCGTATTTCGGACGACGCTCTGCCGCATTAAAGTAAATTTGGGGCAGTTGCAAACCTTGCAGATCGGACGATTGACGCTGACGCACTTTTGTCGATGGTGTGGGTGCTTTGAATTCAGTAATCAAAACATCCATATATTGAGCAACGATCGCATTTGCTTCCGCATCTTGACGGAAATATGACAATGACGCAGCTTTTATTTCTTGGAGAGCGACAATAGTTGCTTCTGTCGAGCAAGCATTCTCAATGATTTCCCGCAAACCGCGTGTATTTACCGCCAGAATGTTCGGGTCCCCAGCAACGATCGCATAAGTCGCATAACGTAAAAACCAAGATAGGTCCCGCAGGCTCTTCGCCATATTGCTAGGACCATATCTGGCTATGTTAATTGGTCTAAAACCAACAGGAGCGGGACCGCTAGGAGTTGAATTGAAAATAGAACGTAAATTTTCTAGGAAGCCACCACGGGTTTCAACGTAGGTAACTGTTCCTAATTCCATGCTGCGGCGTACATCCATTGCTGGTGCAGCTTCAGCCCCTACCATTGCCATCTCTGGTTCTGCTTGTGGCTTTTCTAAAAAAGCCATCGGCGAACCGCCAACAAAAATCCGGTTAGCTGCACGCGAAACAATAATCTCAGAATTGTCTGTGAGTCTCTGAGCTATATCCAAACGCTTCGCGCCGGACGCAAAATAGTTTGCTAATTCGTTGAGTTCGCCAACTCCCAAGAAGCGGTCTTGTTGCTCTGCTTGGGAAATTTTTGATACAGCCAGAGTTTGATACAGTTGCGGACGCGCAACCGAGCTTCCACCACTCGCCTTAACACTCATCGGATTTGTAAAACTCCTATCATATTTTTATGTGTTAAGCCTGGACTAGCCTGAGACTTGACTTTTTGGTAAAAATATGGATTACCTCTGTCGTCTACAATAGCTACCAGAAAAAATTAACCCAGTCAGCTTTTAGATTAGAACGTTTTGCGCTTCTACTGGGGGTTTATTAAGAAGTGTATCGAACCTGATAGTCCATATATCAAGTCGAAGTAGTACTTACTCCGCTTTGGCTGAGAAAATCCCTAAGTTTTGTATCTATTAAGTTATAGAAATGTTTAGTTATAGGTTTTGCCAATGAAGAAAGTACCTGTTTTTAATTTAACAGTATTGACACTCCCCGGCATAAATGCGCGGGGATTCTTGGTTCAACGAGACCACTTAAACTAGACTCCTTGCGTTATCTAATCCAGAGGTGGGACTCTCCCCAAGCGTTACTTTCCCCATGCCCTGGGGTAGTTGCATTTCTGCAAGTCCTTTTTAGATTGAAACATTTGTTCCAAAATTCTGATTCGTCTAGCTCCTATGAATCTTTTACCTACTGCTAGGAAGAAACTAGAACAATGCAGTAGAACCGCATAGATTCAATTGTCAAGGTTCAGATTGCCGTTAGGCAGTTAGGTTTTTATACAGGTTGATTACCGTTCCTGTTGGTACTATTTTACCATCAAAGCAGGATAAATCCTGCGGGGAGCTTTCATCCCCTGTCTGTTCGCGTAGCGTTCCCGAAGGGTAGCACGAAATACGCAACTGTGTTGCTGTTTCTCAGGGGTTTTCAGCATTTTCCTTATAAATTCCCTGTGTTCAATAAGTTTTTGGGAAATTTGTTTTTGGGACATTTTTTGGAGAAAATAGTTTTTGTTCTAGTTTTTGTTCAATTCCAATGACTGATGATGTTGTTAAATCTATGTCTAATATAAATGAGGGCAAAGGGTTGTTTGTCCCTGCGATCGCAATAAAAACATAAATCAACATAACTATCTCTCGAAGTCTAAATTTCGATACACTCAGAAATGCTGCCAGATAAAATATGAATAGCGAACCATGTCCGACACCCAGAAAGTTAGTGACGCTGTTGCCAAACTCTACGATACGTACCCATTTCCCCCAGAACCAATTCTGGATGAACCACCACCAGGTTATAACTGGCGTTGGAATTGGTTAGCTGCATATAATTTTTGTACGGGGATGAAACCACAAAAGCAAAATATTCGCATTCTTGATGCGGGTTGCGGTTCCGGTGTGGGTACGGAATATTTGGTGCATTTGAACCCGTTTGCGGAAGTTGTGGGAATCGATTTGAGTGCTGGAACCCTGGAAGTTGCTAAGGAACGCTGTCAACGCAGTGGTGCGAACCGTGCGGAGTTCCATCAATTGAGCTTGTTTGATGTGGAACAGTTGCCAGGGGAATTTGATTTAATTAATAGTGTTGGGGTTCTGCACCATACGAATGATCCAATCCGGGGAATTCAAGCTTTGGCAAATAAACTCGCACCTGGGGGAATTTTCCATATTTTTGTGTATGGAGAATTGGGACGTTGGGAAATTCAGTTAATGCAAAAAGCGATCGCACTTCTTCAAGGTGATAAAAAAGGTGATTATCCTGATGGTGTAGCAGTTGGCAGGCAAATATTTAATTCCCTACCCGAACATAACCGGATTTTGAAGCGGGAAAAGGAACGTTGGTCGATGGAAAACCAGCGTGATGAGAATTTTGCCGATATGTATGTCCATCCTCAAGAGATTGATTACAATATCGATACTTTATTTGACTTAATTGACGCTTCAGGCTTAGAATTCGTCGGGTTTTCCAATCCGGCTTTTTGGGACTTAGAAAGACTTTTGAGTCAAGCTCCAGAATTAATCGACCGCAGCAAAAATTTATCTCAACGCCAACTTTACAGGTTAATCGAATTATTAGACCCAGAAACCAGCCATTACGAATTTTTCCTTGCCCGTCCACCTTTTACTAAAGCCGATTGGCAAAGCGATCGCAATTTACTCGCTGCAATTCCAGAAGTTAGCCCATGCATAGATGGGTTCCCAAGTCAAACAATATTTAATTATGATTACAAAATTGTTAAATTATCCGACAGGGAATTTACATTTATGCAAGCATGTGACGGTAAATTAACGGTAAGCGAGATTTTAGAAACAGTGGAGTTTAGTTTGGGTGAAGTGCGATCGCTCCAACAGCAACAGCTAATTATGCTCACCCCAGCTTGAGATTATCTTTATACAAACAGACTGCGTATAGCACTTTCTTAAGTGGTAGTCCAGAACAAAAACAGAAAAAACTAAAAGCTAGAATATTGAATAGGAGAGTTTTGGCTTTCAACTTCTCTTTGCTTCTCATCCCAATTCCTTTTAAACAGGCTTAGGCTCTCATAGCACGCCACAGTTCTAAAATTCAGAGGCAAGGGTTGTAAAAATACGCACGAAATTAGAAAAAGTTAGTGTAGATTTTTCCATCATACCCATACTCTATTTTGCTCTCTCTGATTTCCGGAATCTCTGGTCTTCCATCTTTCTTTTTCGGCTGATGGTAACTTAGTTGGCAGTGTTGGAATCTGTCCTCATCGCAATCCCTTAAAGGGTGGGAACCCTTTACATAACTGCTGATTGGCTCGAAAGGTGACAATTAAGTTAATTAGTTTTTTCTAAAGTATTGTTACCCAATCGTGATATGATTCAACTGGCTGAAAATGTGTAGTCAACATAGCTGTACTGGTTTTACGTCCTGTGAGCTTGTCAGACGAATCAATCGAACCAACAACACGACAAGATGCTCCAACTGGTTTTGAGGATCCAAAACCAGACAATTCCATGCAAGAGTTTTATCAACTCTACAAGCAGTTGATAATAACAACAATTGTTTTGATCGGAATTGCTTTCATCTCTGTGTGGATTTTTTACTCCGTAAACATTGCCCTCAACTATCTACTTGGGGCGTTTGCGGGCGTGATTTACTTAAGAATGTTGGCTAAAGATGTTGAGCGGCTAGGTACAGAAAAACAAAGTTTGAGCAAGAATCGTCTTGCTCTATTTGTCGGGTTGATCGTAGTAGCAACTCAATGGCAACAACTAAAAATTTTGCCCATATTCTTGGGATTTCTGACCTACAAAGCAACGCTCCTCGTCTATATGCTGCAAATTGCGTTCACACCTGACTCTAAGTAAACTAGATTAGGTTTATAAAAGGTAGTCCTCCATCCTAACTGTTTGGGGAAAGTTCTTGAAGAATGCACATGTTTAGTGTTTTAAATGCCTTTAATTCTTTTCCCCTAGCCTCCTTAGAAGTAGGTCATCATTTCTACTGGCAATTGGGCAATTTCAAACTACATGGTCAAGTATTTTTGACCTCATGGTTTGTAATTGGTGTTCTTGTAATAGCTTCTTTAGCTGCAACAAGAAATATCCAGAAAGTTCCTAGCGGCATCCAAAACTTAATGGAATATGCCCTAGAATTTATTCGGGATTTAGCCAAAAACCAGATTGGAGAAAAAGAGTATCGCCCTTGGGTACCTTTTATTGGCACGCTATTCTTGTTTATCTTCGTCTCAAATTGGTCTGGTGCCTTAATTCCTTGGAAGCTACTTAGGCTCCCAGAAGGGGAATTAGCCGCACCGACAAATGACATTAACACGACGGTAGCATTAGCGTTGTTAACCTCCTTAGCCTACTTCTACGCTGGTTTTAGAAAGCGCGGTCTAGGATACTTTAAAAAGTATATAGAACCTACGCCGATTCTGTTACCGATCGCAATTCTCGAAGACTTCACCAAGCCTCTTTCCCTAAGCTTCCGTCTATTTGGTAATATCTTGGCGGACGAATTGGTAGTAGGAGTACTAGTTTTGCTAGTTCCTCTATTTATACCTTTGCCTGTTATGGCTTTAGGTTTGTTTACCAGTGCAATTCAAGCCTTGGTTTTCGCCACACTAGCTGCTGCATATATCCATGAAGCCCTGGAAGGGCATGGTGAAGAGCATGAGGAACATTAGAATCCTCAATGAATTTTGGATTTTGGATTTTGGATTTTGGATTTTAGAATCTAATATCGGGATTAGAATCCTCAATGAATTTTGGATTTTGGGTTTTAGATTTTAGATTTTGGATTTTAGAATCTAATATCGGGAATCGCAAATTTGGTTTGATAGCCAAAATAACGTTTTGAACTTTTTTTGTACAAAGTAAAGGAAAATCACAATGGATCCATTAGTTTCTGCTGCTTCAGTTCTCGCTGCTGCTTTAGCGATTGGTTTAGCTGCAATTGGACCTGGTATTGGTCAAGGTAATGCTGCTGGTGAAGCAGTTTCGGGTATTGCTCGTCAGCCAGAAGCCGAAGGAAAAATTCGCGGTACATTACTGTTAACCTTGGCATTCATGGAATCTTTAACCATCTACGGTTTGGTTATCGCGTTAGTATTGTTATTCGCTAACCCATTTGCTTCCTAAGACGAATAGTTAATGGTAGAGACGCGATCGCATTATCAAGAAAGAATACGGTTGTCAGTAGTCAGTAGTCAGAATTAATGCTGACTTCTGAATTCTGACTCCTGAATTCTTCTTCGTCATCCGTCTCTACAATCGACCAATTGTTTTCCAGCTTCCCCTGTTGGCAATAGCTTTTCAAGATATGAAAGATACGATGATGTTGTTTCCTATGAAAACTACCTTGCAAGCCAAAGAGGGAAAAAATGTTTGATTTTGATGCAACTTTACCCTTCATGGCTTTGCAGTTTTTGCTCTTGTCGGCTTTGTTGAATGCAATTTTTTACAAACCGATGACAAAAGCATTAGACGATCGCGACAATTACATCAGAACCAATAAGGTTGATGCTCGCGAACGTTTGGATAAATCTGAACGTTTAATCAAAGAATACGAGCAACAAATAGCGAATGCTCGCAAACAATCGCAAGCACTAATCACGCAAGCAGAAGCAGAAGCCCAACAAGTTTATGCTTCAAGAATTGCTGAAGCTCAACAAGCAGCTCAAGCTACTCGTGAACAAGCCGCTCGTGAAATCGAAGAGCAAAAGCAAGCAGCCCTAAGTTCCTTAGAACAACAAGTTGATTCCTTGAGTCATCAAATTCTGGGTAAACTCCTGGGACCAGGACTTGCAAGATAAAAACGATACATTCAAATTTGCCACATAGGTCCCACAAACCTACGCGCACAAGGGAATTAAAATAAATGGGAAAGCAGAACCCAGAACTCAGAACATTTATTGATATCGTCAAGAGTCCCTAAAGCTGTATTCTGAATTCTGACCACCGTATTCTTATTGTTAATTGCCCTTAGTTGAGTGTTTAAATTAGCACCTTTCTCCCACAGTGAGAATTTAATTTTGTTAGCAATTAAGCAGCGCAGTTGTAGATAGGTATAATGGGCACTTTGTTATTACTGGCGACAGAAGCGATCGCCGCTCACGAAGAAGGTGGTTTTGGTCTGAACCTAGACATCTTTGAAACCAATATCATCAACTTGGCTCTCCTAGTTGGGATATTGGTTGTTTTTGGGCGTAAGTTATTAGTTAGCACTTTAAGCGAACGCCGTATAGCGATAGAAGCAACGATTCAAGAAGCCGAGCAGCGACTCAAAGAATCGGCAGCTGCCCTAAAAGAAGCAGAGAACAGCGTCAAAGATTCAGCTGCTGAAGCCGAACGTATTCGCTCTTCCGGAGAAGCAAGCGCTCAAGCTGCGAAAGAAGCAATTTTAGCAAAAGCATCAATAGACGTGCAACGTTTGAAAGAAGTCGCTGCTGCCGATCTAAACACCGAACGAGACAAAGCGATCGCCAGCGTGCGATCGCGTGTTGTCGCGATGGCATTAGAAAAAGTAGAATCGGAACTCAAAACAGGGGTTTCAGAAGACACACAGCAAACTTTGATTGACCGCAGCATTGCGCTACTGGGAGGACGTTAGATGAAAAGTACTGTAGCCACCGAAGAAATTGCTGCACCTTATGCACAGGCTTTGATGTCCGTAGCAAAATCTAATAGCCTTACCGAAGCGTTTGGTAATGATGCGCGGAGTTTAATCACTTTGCTAAGTGAAAGCGAACCCCTTTCTAGTTTTCTCGACAACCCTTTTGTGCAAACAGAAAGTAAGAAAGCAGTCATCAAGCGCATATTGAGTGACGATACAAATGCTTCGTTCCGGAATTTCTTACTGCTATTGGTTGACAGAAAGCGGATTTATTTGCTGGATGCAATTTGCCAGCAGTATTTAGCGTTGCTGCGTGAATTGAATCAAACCGTACTCGCAGAAGTAATTTCTGCGGTTCCCCTCTCGTCCGAACAAGAGCAAGCTGTTAAAGAAAGAGTCATCACAATGACCAATGCTCGCGAAGTAGAACTAAGTCAGAAAGTTGACCCCAATCTAATTGGTGGAGTCATCATCAAAGTTGGCTCCCAAGTAATAGACGCGAGTTTACGCGGTCAATTGCGTCGTTTGTCTTTGCGTTTAACTAGTTCATAAACATGGGAATCGGGCATAGAGAATGGGGCATAGGGCACAGAATCTCAGGCATTATAAATAGAAATTAAAGAATAATTCTATTGTTATTCAATCATCAATGCCCATTGCCCCTTGCCCCTTGCCCCTTGCCCATTGCCTATTACCCAAATTTCTAATAAAGATAGAAACATGAGTATTTCAATCAGACCAGACGAAATCAGCAGTATTATTCAACAGCAAATCGAGCAATACGACCAAGGGGTTAAAGTTGCTAACGTCGGCACCGTACTCCAAATTGGTGACGGTGTTGCTCGCGTTTATGGCTTGGAAAAAGCAATGGCGGGAGAACTTCTAGAATTTGAAGATGGTACAGTTGGTATCGCTTTGAACTTAGAAGAAGATAACGTCGGTGTGGTATTGATGGGTGAAGGTCGCAACATCCAAGAAGGAAGTACCGTAACTGCCACCGGACGCATTGCCCAGATTCCCGTAGGTGAAGCCACAGTTGGACGTGTGGTTGACGCTTTGGGTCGTCCCATCGACGGTAAAGGGGAAATTAAATCCAGCGAAACCCGTTTAATTGAATCGATGGCTCCCGGTATTATTGCTCGTCGTTCGGTACACGAACCGATGCAAACTGGGATTACTGCTATCGACTCAATGATACCCATCGGTCGTGGACAGCGCGAATTAATTATTGGTGACCGTCAAACAGGTAAAACCGCGATCGCAGTTGACACCATCATCAACCAAAAAGGCGAAGATGTAATATGCGTATACGTTGCGATCGGTCAAAAAGCCTCGACCGTAGCAAACGTTGTGCAGACATTACAAGAAAAAGGTGCGATGGACTACACAATCGTTGTCGCCGCCAGCGCATCCGAACCCGCACCACTCCAATTCTTAGCACCATACTCAGGTGCAGCACTTGCTGAGTACTTTATGTACAAAGGCAAAGCAACCTTGATTATTTATGATGACTTGTCCAAGCAAGCTGCGGCATACCGTCAGATGTCTTTGTTGCTGCGCCGTCCACCAGGTCGCGAAGCTTATCCTGGTGACGTATTTTACATTCACTCCCGTCTCCTCGAACGTGCGGCTAAACTCAGTGACGAACTCGGTGCAGGTAGCATGACCGCACTACCCATCATCGAAACCCAAGCGGGTGACGTATCGGCATATATTCCTACCAACGTAATTTCGATTACCGACGGTCAGATTTTCCTATCCTCCAACTTATTTAACTCAGGCATTCGTCCCGCAGTTAACCCCGGTGTCTCCGTATCCCGTGTGGGTTCGGCAGCCCAAACCAAAGCGATGAAAAAAGTCGCAGGTAAAATCAAACTTGAACTTGCTCAGTTCGACGACCTCCAAGCATTCGCACAGTTTGCCTCTGACTTGGATAAAGCCACCCAAGACCAACTCGCACGGGGTGTACGTTTGCGCGAATTGCTCAAACAGCCCCAAAACTCCCCATTATCTGTATCCGAACAAGTAGCAATTCTGTACGCAGGTATCAATGGTTACTTGGATGAAATACCCGTTGATAAAATTGTCACCTTCGCCAAAGGTCTTCGGGACTACTTAAAGAGCAGCAAACCCGCATACTCGCAAGCCGTACAATCCTCGAAATTAATGGGTGATGCCGAAGAAGCAGCGCTCAAAGAAGGTATCACGGAATACAAGAAAACTTTCTTGGCATAAACGAATTTTGGATTACCTTGCGGAGTCTAAAGATTTTGGATTTTGGATTAAACTAAAATCCAAAATTCCGAATCTAAAATCTAAAATCTAAAATCTAAAATCCGATTATGGCAAACTTAAAAGCGATTCGCGATCGCATTCAATCAGTTAAAAATACCAAAAAAATTACCGAAGCAATGCGGCTAGTAGCAGCAGCACGGGTACGACGCGCTCAAGAACAAGTGCTTTCTACCCGTCCCTTTGCTGACCGTTTGGCACAGGTACTTTATGGTTTACAAACCCGCTTGCGATTTGAAGAAGCAGACTTACCCCTACTCAGAAAACGCCAAGTCAAAACCGTAGGTATTTTGGTAGTTTCCGGGGATAGAGGTTTGTGTGGTGGCTACAACTCCAGCGTCATCAAACGTGCAGAAATTCGGGCTAAGGAACTCAAAGCCGAAGGTTTGAACTATAAATTTGTCATTGTTGGACGCAAGGCAAGTCAATACTTCCAACGTCGCGAATACCCAATCGATGCTACCTTCATCGGTTTAGAGCAAATTCCCACCGCACCAGAAGCAAGCAACATTGCTGACGAACTACTGTCGCTATTTCTATCGGAAAGCGTAGACAGAATCGAATTAATTTACACAAAATTCGTTTCTCTCGTTAGTTCCCGTCCTGTTGTCCAAACCTTGCTTCCACTCGATACCCAAGGTTTAGAAGCCGCAGACGACGAAATTTTCCGGCTAACTACCCGTGGTGGTCAATTTGAAGTTGCACGGGAAAAAGTGACAACGGAAATGCGTGCCTTCCCCCGCGATATGATTTTTGAGCAAGACCCAGTACAAATACTGGATTCGTTGTTACCTTTGTATCTCAGCAACCAATTATTGCGAGCATTACAGGAATCAGCAGCCAGCGAACTCGCAGCCCGGATGACCGCAATGAGCAACGCCAGCGAAAACGCCGCTCAACTCATTGGCACCCTAACATTAGGTTATAACAAAGCCCGTCAAGCCGCAATTACCCAAGAAATCCTTGAGGTAGTTGGTGGTGCAGAAGCACTCACTTAAAAGTGAGGAGTTAAGAATTAAGAGTTAAGGGACTTCCAAAAAATAAAATACCCCAATTATAAACAGACTCGATCGTATCATCCCGTAAGGGCGGGGTAATCCCGCCCCTACAATACTTATGATTTGGATAATTTATTTCTTGGTGTTCCCTAAGAATTAAAAACTCCTAACTCCTAACTTTTAACTCCTAACTCCTAACTCCTAACTCCTAACTTTTTTAAAGGTGGCGTTTTTTGAAATCTTGTACTACAATATAAATATCCAAATCATGGGTCTGTACTGGTTTCGATTGGGTGGCGAAGGCTTCTCGTTGATGCAGGTCGAGAGCGAGTCGCATCTCGTAAATCAAGGCTCAAAACAATAGATGCAAACAACATCGTAAAATTTGCTCGTAAGGAAGTACTAGCTACTGCCTAAAAGCCTCTTATAGGTTCGAGCGTTTCTAGTGTGACTCCGTTAAGTACTAGAGACAACCCCCAACGGATGCTCTGACAAGTTTTCTTTAGTGGGCTTGTTGGCTAAGATTTCGCTAAAGCATCCTACGTTCGGGATAATGAACGATTCCCGCCTTGAGGGTCAGATAGGCTAAACCTGTGAATGATGCGGGGGTTAATACCCATGCAACACGGCAGTTCGATTCTGCCCAGATCCACTATCAATAATAATTAGTTAGTCCACTGTAAAATTTTATTTGTCAGTGGAATTTTTTATGGGTGAATTATGTTGTAGTTTGTCAAAATCCTGAATCACGACTATCTCAGATTCCCGACTTCTAACTATGCTTGTTATCAAGTTTAAAGCGACTATCTCAGATTCCCGACTTCTAACTATGCTTGTTATCAAGTTTAAAGCGATCGCGCAGAAGTCGGGAATCTTGAACCTGGGAATAAATTAAGGTTTTATCTGCCAAACTTTCACAGATTTATCACCGCTACCACTATATAAAGTCTTGCCATCACGACTCAATGCAAGTCCATAGATTCCACCTCCATGTCCTATTAATTCGCTGATTTTTTTCAGCGTTTTCATATCCTGTATGATGATGTTTCTACCCATACCACCAGCAATAAATGTCTGATTATCAGGACTAATTACTAAAGCGTCAATACTTGTACCAAGAGAAAGATTGTGAACTAATTTCCCTGTTTTCAAGTTCCAAGCTTTGAAACTTTTTCCATCCGTGCTTCTAACTCCACCTGAGTTATAGCTGTCATCATATCCACCACTGAGAAGCATGTTTCCATCGCTACTAACAGCAAGCGTAATTGGTGCTGATGCTCGTTCCGAACCGTTGATTAGGTCTTCTTTTTTGGGTAGTGGTGGGGTAAAACTTCGCAGTTGTTTACCTGTTGCCATACTCCAAATGCGGATTTTTCCACCATTTTCACCACCACTAAATAGGGTTTTGCCATCACGACTAATTGTCAGTGCTGTGGTGTCAGTTTTGAGTATCCGGTCAATTTTTTTAGTTTTGAGATTCCTAAACTTGATAGTGCGATCGCTACTACCACTAATTAAAGTTTGTCCATCCGGAGTCAAAACCATCCCATTAACTCCAGCTTTTTCGTTAATTGTCCGAATCTCTTTCCCTGTTTGAGGATTCCAGAATTTGATGGTGTTATCGAAACTAGTACTAATTACTGTTTGCCCATCTGGAGTGATAATAATTGATTTAATGCGATCGCGATGTCCTGTTAAGGTATGGAGTAATGTATTTGTACTTAGATTCCAGAGTTTGATTGTTTTATCATCACCACCACTAGCAAGGATTTTACCATCTGGGGAAAGGGTTAATGCGCGGACAGGTTCGGTATGTCCTGATAAAGTTAATTTGAATTGCTTTGGTTGTTGAGCATTGCTTGGGGAATTCGCTGGTGTATTTGCTGTAACTGGAGAATAAATAATACTGGCAGTGCTAGATAGGGAAAAAACAAGTAATGCTAAGGTTTTAAATAAAATAGATAATTTCATTAGTGATAGTATTTAGATATATTTTATACTTATAAATTAATAACGCCAAAATCTAGCTTGTAGTTCCCCTGATGTCCCAATACGGTACTGCGGAGCAGTAACAAGCTACGGTTAAGACAACAAATATAGCTAGAATCCTCGTAAAGACGTTCCGGTGGAACGTCTCCAGAAACTTAACGGAAGCGTAAGGTTGAATTATCTTAGTCAATGGCAAGCTGAAGCCAGTCTTTCTCCTTTTCATTTTCTTTCGCCAAACGATATCATTACTAAGGTGTCGTCTCTTCCTTAGTACCCATGCAAGCTGAACTAATCCCAACCACCCAAACCATCTTAAAACGTCCTGAACTATTAGCACCTGCTGGTAATTGGGAATGTGCTAAAGCTGCCGTCGAGAATGGTGCAGATGCAATTTATTTCGGCTTGGAAAAGTTCAATGCGAGGATGCGGGCAGAAAATTTTACCGAGGCTGATTTACCGGAATTAATGGAGTTTCTCCATCTCCGGGGTGTCAAGGGCTATGTCACTCTTAATACATTAGTTTTTCCCCAAGAATTGCGTGAGGCTGAAAGATATCTGCGAGGGATTATTACTGCTGGTGTAGATGCGGTAATTGTCCAAGATATTGGTATTTGCCGTCTGATTCGTCATCTTTCGCCAGACTTTCCGATTCATGCTTCCACACAGATGACGATTACAAGCGAAGTTGGTGTGGAATTTGCGGAGGAGTTAGGGTGTAATTTAGTTGTACTGGCACGGGAATGTTCGCTTCCGGAAATTAATAAAATCCAAAATCGGATGCAGTATCGCGGTGCAACTTTGCCATTGGAAGTGTTCGTACATGGGGCTTTGTGCGTTGCTTATTCGGGACAATGTTTGACGAGTGAGGCTTTAGGAGGACGTTCGGCAAATCGGGGAGAATGCGCTCAAGCTTGCCGAATGCCCTATGAGTTGATTGTTGATGGGGAGAGTATCGATTTGGGGGATAAGAGGTATCTTCTGAGTCCCCAAGATTTGGCTGGATTAAGTGTTTTGCCGGATTTGGTACAAACAGGAGTAAGCTGTCTCAAAATTGAAGGAAGATTGAAAGCACCTGAGTATGTGGCAAATGTTACTAAGGTTTATCGGGAAGCATTAGATCGATTGCTGGGGGAATTGGAGGAACAAGCAGAACAGGAAAAAACTTCTTCATCCTCAGAGGAAACTTCAAATTCCCGACTTTCCCATCCTCTAGTTAGCAATCCTTCCCCAGAGGAAATTTATAATCTCGAAATGGCTTTTTCCCGTGGAATTTATACTGGTTGGTTCCGGGGAATTAACAATCAGGAGTTGGTTCACGCTCGGTTTGGGAAGAAGCGGGGGGTATATTTGGGAGAGGTGAAAGGGATTCGTAATGAAGAGGTGACTCTCAAATTGGCAGTTCCACTCAAGGCTGGGGATGGTATTGTATTTGACTGTGGGCATCCGGAGATGAAGGAGGAAGGAGGACGGGTTTATGGGGTACAACGAAAAGGTAAGGAGACAATAATTAGTTTTGGGAAGGGTAATATTAATTGGCAACGGGTACATGTTGGGGATAAATTGTGGAAGACTAACGACCCGGAATTAGATAAACGATTACGACAAAGTTATGCTGGTGAAATACCACAATTTCAGCGTCCAATTGATATTGAAGTGCATGGGGAAGTTGGCAAAAATTTGGTGACTGTGACTCGTGATGAATTTGGTTATGCGGTTTTGGTTGAGTCGGAGATTTTTTTACAGGAAGCTCATACTAAACCCCTAACAACGGAGAAGTTACAGGAACAATTTGGTCGGTTGGGGAATACTCCTTTTAAGTTGGGTAATTTGGTCAATCATCTTCAGGGTAATGTGATTTTACCTGTGAGTGAATTAAATAGAATTAGACGAGAAATTATCGCTAAGTTAGAAGCAGAACGGGGAAAATATAGACCTTGGAAATTGAATCATGATGCTTCTTTAAAAAACTTATTGGCTTTGTTAGATGGGGAGATGGTGAATAATTTTGATTTATATAATCATAAAAATAAACATCATTTGGAAGATGCAAAATCTCTAAATTTAATTGTCTTAGTGCGTAATTTAAGACAGCTTCAAGCCGCTATTGATACGAATATTCGTACTATTTATTGTGAATTTGAGGATATACGCAAGTATCGAGATGCTGTAGAAATGGTCAAGGGGCAAAAATCTTCAGTTTCTCCAATTCCCGAAATTTTTATTGCTCCTCCACGAATTACGAAACCTGGAGAAAATTGGATTTTAAAACAGATACATTCGCATGGTGCTGATGGTTATTTGATACGCAATTATGACCAACTTAAGTTCTTTGCCAGTGATAGATGTGTTGGCGATTTTTCACTAAATATAGCTAATGCTTTAACTGCTGATTATTTCAAAAATAAATTTGGTTTAGAGAGAATCACAGCTTCTTATGATTTGAATATTAATCAATTGGAGGATTTAATTACTAGTTCTCCTCCGCATTGGTATGAAGTAACCATACATCAACATATGCCAATGTTTCACATGGAACATTGCGTTTTTTGTGCGTTTTTATCAGATGGTACTGATTTTACCAATTGTGGTAGACCTTGCGAAAAACATGAAGTGAAATTGCGAGAATCTCGGTTTGGTAGCGAGCATATTTTACAAGCTGATGTCGGTTGTAGAAATACGGTTTTTAATGCTACTGCTCAAACTGGAGCAGAGTATGTACAAAAGTTAATTAATTTGGGTTTGCAAAGTTTTAGAATTGAATTTGTGAATGAATCACCAGAAGATGTCGCACAAACTATACAAAGATATCGACAGTTATTGCGAGGGAATATTACAGGTTCACAGTTGTGGAAAGAGTTGAAATTGCAGAGTCAATTAGGTGTAACTCGCGGGACAAATCGAGCGATTAATAAAGGAGGTGGATAAGATAAATTACTTCTTAGGTATCATCTCAAAAGTAAGTGGAACCAATTAATAAAAGTAATGCGATCGCATTATTTTTATTAAGTGCAAAAATTTTAATCGCGTTTATGTAAAGTTCAAAATTTGTAGATAGTAAGTAATTAGGACTTACGCATTGACAGGAAATATTAAATTAAAAACCAGAAAACTCAAATTGTCATGCTTTTTTACGGAAGCATCTTTCTGGCAATTCCCGGTAGTTTCTTTTCTTTGTGAAGGTTAAAACCTCCTCATTTGCTCCGCAGGGTACGAAGTAAAGGGTTACACACTCTTCGACGCGCAAGCAAGATAATATACCTTACTGCCCCAAAAAGCCAGTTAACAGCAGAGGAATCAAAATTAGCGCACCCAGAATAAAGACAACAGTTACAGGATCGATGTTGATTGTGTATTTATCTTTTTGCTGTGGCATTTTACACCTTTTTTACTGACATGGTATCTTTAGGAATGTTGAGACAAAACCGATGTAAAGATAAATTTAATTTTAAATTACTACAGGATTTTCTGTAAAAACTTTTTTCCTCTGCGGTCAAAAAACTGATTTTATGAGAGTTTCGCAACATTTTCGCAACAATATCTATCGAAATCTGTTTAAAAAGTGTAAATTAGCACTGTACTATCTGAAGGTAGTTGATTTATACTTTTGATTCCTATTTTTGATTTTCTTTTTAATTTATTAATTGGCTTAATTATTTAAATACCTAATAAAGTTCTCAATTAATCCAAAATCCTGCCTTGAAAAGTTTGCACCGTGTGGAAAGCGCAGAGTGCTACAAAGCTCTTAACCCGCGAAACTTTGCTTGTCAGAATAAATCTCCCAGCAAGTTCTCTTTACACGACAGTTCTCTTTGCACCTAACTTTTTGCAAAATATGAAATCCAAAATCGTTCGACTGAGCTTGCCAAAATCCAAAATCTAAAATCTAAAATCTAAAATCAATTTAAGTGCTTTTGCTTGAGAAAAATACGATGAAAAGAACCTTTGTCCTCGATACCAATGTTTTGCTGCACGATCCTTCTGCAATTTTACGGTTCAAGGACAATGATGTAGTCTTACCAATCACTGTTATTGAAGAATTAGACCGCTTTAAAAAACAGCCGGAAATGACTGGAAGGAATGCTCGTCAAGTCTCACGAACGTTAGATTTATTTCGGCAGCAAGGACACTTAATCGAAGGGGTATCAATCAATAATGGTGGTGTTTTAAAAGTTGCATTATGCAGTCGCGAAACCTTAAGTTCCCTACCCGTTGAACTCGAACATGGAAATGGAGATAATGCAATTCTTGCAGTTGCTTTGGAAATGAAGCGAGTTTGTCAATGTGACGTAGTTTTAGTCAGCAAAGATACGAATTTACGTATTAAAGCTGATGCAGTTGGATTAGATGCAGAAGATTATGAAACAGACAAAGTTGATATCGATGAACTTTATACAGGAACAAAAGAATTAATTGTTTCTAGTAACGAAATCAATCAGTTTTTTAAAGATGGTGTTTTAATCATTGATGATGATTTTTTCCCCAACGAAGCGATTACTCTTGTTGATGAATTCAACCCATCTCATACTGCATTAGGGATAGTTAATTATGGAAGAATTGTACCACTAGAAAAAATTCCCGTTGGTAGTGTTTCCCGGATTCAACCTCGCAATCGCGAACAACAATTTGCCCTGAATTTATTATTAAATGACTCAATATCTTTGGTAACACTAGTTGGCAAAGCCGGAACAGGAAAAACTTTATTAGCTATAGCCGCAGGATTACAAAAAATCGCTGACGAACGCATTTACACTCGACTTTTAATATCTCGTCCCGTCATTCCAATGGGAAGAGATATTGGTTTTTTGCCAGGAGATATCAAAGAGAAACTTACTCCTTGGATGCAGCCATTATATGATAATTTTGATTTGATTTTTGGTACACAAGATGCATCAGCAAAACCCGCCCATTGGCGACGGGGACATGAAGAATTAATCGAGCGGGGAATGTTGCAAATTGAACCTTTGACATATATTCGTGGTCGTACAATTCCCAAACAATTTTTAATAGTTGATGAGGCTCAAAATCTTACACCACATGAAGTCAAAACAATTCTTACCAGGGCTGGAGAAGGCACAAAAGTAGTATTGACTGGTGACCCCGAACAAATCGATAATCCTTATGTTGATGCTGCTAGTAACGGCTTGACTTATGTAGTCGAACAGTTTAAAAACGAACCTTTAGCAGGTCATATTACCCTAACGAAAGGAGAGCGATCGCATTTGGCAGAACGGGCGACAATATTACTTTGAATCTTAATACTTAATATAGAAAGACGCGATATATCACGTCTCTACATTTGCGGAATTACGATGTATTGAATCCCTACATTTACAAAATTATGTCTCTAGAAGTTTATGGCATCCCTAATTGTGGAACCTGCAAAAAAGCTTTGCAATGGTTGCAAAGAAACAGCATCGAACATGTATTTATTAATATTAAGGAAAACCCACCATCACCGGAAATGATTCAAAGTTGGGTCAAAATATTAGGTTTCCAGGTAATGCGAAATACTTCTGGTCAATCTTACCGAGCATTGGGTGAAGACAAGAAGTCTTGGAATGACCAACAATGGATCGAAGCATTTGCCAAAGATGGGATGTTGCTGAAGCGTCCGCTTTTAGTCAAAGATGGAACAGCAGTAATGGCAGGATTCAAAGAAGCAGAAATTCGCGACAAATTATGATTAATCTAAGGACAAATATCACCCGCAAAGAAACCGAGTTTCTGGCTTCACATGGGTAAGTCCTAACTGATATCTAATTTACAATTTCGGTAAAATATCCGGTAATAACGCACCTGGTACTTTCGATAAGGCGATATTTTGTCCTTGAATACCTAACTCATTATGGAATGCTCGAATTGCTTTAACTATATAAGCAAGAGTTGTTTGATAGCTTTCCGGTTGTTTACCCATGCCATTTAAAGCTTGCAAATGATTTTCTAATGCAGCTTCGAGATGTTCGGTACGAGACCTCCGGTAAGCTTCGCTAACGCTTTTGTCACCTTCGTAATAGGTATCTGTTACCAGTTGATAATGGGCAAGTCCCAAATTATTATGGGTAGCGAATAAATCGAAACTTAAAGGAATGCTATTGAGCGAATGGGCTAAACTCACAGCTTCCTCATAAGCACTAATACACATCTCCAAACACTTATATTTTTCTTCCTTGGGGGTTTGAGCTTGGTTTGCCAAATGCCAGTAAGCTGTACCCAAATTGTTTTGGGTTGCCGAACAAGCAGCAGGTTGATTTGTTGGTGTGCGGAATTTTAAAGCTTCTCTATATGCATTTATTGCTAAGTTGAGATTTTCTTCTTGTTGTTCGTACTGCGCCAAATTCCAATACGCCGTACCAATATTATTCTTAATCATGCCGTATTTTAGCGGTTCAGTGTTGGGAGTATAGTGAACTAGCGCTAATCCATAGGCTGCGATCGCTCGTTTCAAATGTACGGCAGGTAAGTTATGCTGCGCTAAATGCCAGTATGCTGTACCTAAGTTATTTTGACATGCAGCAAATTTTAACGGTTCCATTTCCGCAGTTCGGTAGCGTAATGCTTCACCATAGGCAATAACTGCTTGCTGCCAGTTTGCAGATGGATCGGAAAATTTCGCCAAATCCCCATAGGCAGTTCCCAAATTATTTTGTACCCGTCCATAGGTATCGGG
The DNA here is from genome assembly GCA_012034595.1 of Calothrix sp. CSU_2_0. GTDB lineage: Bacteria > Cyanobacteriota > Cyanobacteriia > Cyanobacteriales > Nostocaceae > Brunnivagina. The sequence continues at coordinate 37,873 of JAAUPE010000015.1, forward strand.
ATGGGTTTCTGGGGAAATTAACTTTAATGCTAACTGATAAAATTCGATTCCCTGTTCGATATAGGATTGCCCCTCTTCAGAATTGGGAGGAGTTCGATATAACATCCAATACAAAGTTCCCAAGTCATTCAAAATATCGGGAACTTGAGGTGAAGTTTCATCGTATGTAATCGCTTCTTGATAAGCAATAATTGCCACCATTAAATTTTCTAAGGTGGAATGTCCTTGCTCAATCTGCAAGCGATATAAATTACCCAACTTTTGATAACCAACTGCCAAACTTTCTACAGGAGCTTTTTGAGCATGTAATTCCTCGATTTCTGCTAAAGTCTCCTGTGGAGCCAGTTCCATTTCCCCATCTTGAACAGTAAAAGTATCTGCTGTTGCTAAAACAAGTTCGCTTAACTCCTTGGTAATATGGGATAACCGAGGTGCTACCGTCGCTTCTGCGGAAATATCTTTGACTTGTGGTGGTTCATCTTGGGGTAAACCGACAGCCGACAATTCTGATTTTGGTAATTTTTCTGAAGGTTTATAACTGCGATTTACGACTTTATCGGTGATTGGAAAATCATAATCATCCGGTGGAATTACATCATCTAAAATTGTTTGTTCGAGACTGCCCGTATCCAATACCCGCGAACTGGAAAATCTTTCCGGAGAACCCTTAGTTTTTGCTGTTGGGGTTGGTTCCCCAGCGAAACTAAATACACCAGTCCGACACCGCCAAAACTGTGGTGCTGACTGCTGAATCGCGTGTAACCAAGGACGGGGAACCCACAGCAATAAACTCGATTCCAAAAAATAACTTGACTCTTGCGCGGAAAGATGCTGCTCAGTCAACCGCAGATAATGCAAAAATAATCTTTGTGTTGCTACAGGTTGGCGCGTCAATTGTTCCGTACCAACTATCTGAAATCCCGGTATTGGTAAAGGTCTACCCGGAGTTTCCTTAGTTCCCCCAACAATTGGTGGTGGGTAATTTGTTAACCATTGATTAATTTGGGCAATGGGATTCGGGTCACTTAAATTCAATCGCAGCGTTACCAAACGTGGATATGCTGGCGTACTTGCCTCAAACGAATTCGCTGGCTGGTACAAAACCTGCCCTACGGGGTATGCCAGGGTTGAGTGCAACCTCGCTGCCACCTGATTTCGGAGGTTTAAATCGTCACACACCGCCAAAAACATTTGTCGCCGCAAACCCAGCCCTAAAGCTAGTTTGAGACGGTGATAGACCTGCTTGTTCCAAGCAAAATTGTCTGGGTGTGTAGTATCATTCACGCTCATGGTGGCATCACCGCCAAATCCTGTTTACTTTCGCTCTTAAAATATTTGTAGATAGCTCATAACTCTTACCCTGTCTATGTTTTTCATCCTGCGATCGCACCGCTCAGGACAAAAGTTATTTTAACTCCTTACGAAAATTAATGTATTCAATTATACGGTTTCCTTTATGTAATTTTAACAAATAAAAAGCAGGTTCACACAGAACGCGGAACCTGAAAATGATAGCAGAAGTATTTAAAAAGACGCGATATATCGCGTCTCTTCTAAAATAAGAATATATTGCGTCTCTGATTTTTAACCGACATTGGAAACAGAGTAGGCAACAACAATCAAGCCAGCAATTAATGCGATCGCGGCAATTCCGAGGAAAATATAGTTACGTTTTTGCCCATCAGTTGGGGGTTCTGCTGTATAAAGTTTTGGTTCTCTAGCAAAGTTATTCAGACGACCGCCTTCTTCTGTGGTGTAGGGCATAAACAATTTCCTTATTTAAGTTTTGTGTTTTGACTTTCGCTTAATGTTACATAAATCGCTATATGTACTTCAAAACTTAGAGATAAAACTTTACAAAAAACTGAGTACTAACGGCGATTGCCTAGTACGACTGTTTTTGTTTTAGGGAATGGGTGAATAGTTTTTTGCTAAATTATTAACAACTCTAAGAGAATTTTCAAAAAGATGGAGACAAGAGAAACTCATCCTAAACAGCAGGTGAAAAATAGGACTAAAATAAAATAGCCCTTTGTTAGCGTGAGGGAGAATCGTTTGTTAGTATCTTCTTCTCAACTATACGACAAATTTATTAAACAGGTAATCGTTTTAAGTCAACAAAAAGAATTTTCATTAACCTCTTTAATAAATAACTATTTAATCGTGAATTATCAGCTTAAATTAGAGCAAATAGACAAACTAAAAGCTTGGTTGGATGGATTTAGACCTTTTGAATCAACGATTGTCACCGAACTCAAAAAACTCTATGATGTCCGATTTACTTATAACTCTAATGCCATTGAAGGTAATACTTTAACTCAAAGTGAAACCGAGTTAGTTTTAACTAAGGGCATTACTGTTGGGGGTAAAACCCTCGACGAACATTTAGAAGTTATCGGACATAAAGATGCGATCGACTATATTGAAAGTTTAGCCAAAAAAGATACAGAAATTAGTGAATGGGAAATCAAACAAATTCACAATCTAATTCTCCGAAAAATCAACCCTGATGAAGCTGGTAGTTATCGTACTCTAGATGTGATGGCAGCAGGAACTAATTATCATTATCCTCCACATTATTTACTATCTCAATTAATGAGAGATTTTACAATCTGGCTGAATTCAGAATCTGCTTTAAAACTCCATCCAGTCGAATATGCGACTATGGCTCATTATCGCTTTGTCTCTATCCATCCTTTTCGGGATGGGAATGGTCGAACTGCTAGATTATTAATGAATTTACTCTTAATCCGTGCGGGCTATCCAATTGTTGTTATTAACAATCAAATACGCAGTGATTATATTAATGCTTTGGTATATGGTCAACAAAATCAAGATGATTTAGGTCAGCTTTTTGCTTTGGTTTTTGATGCTACTATTACTTCACTTGTGGAAATTTTAAGATTATTAGTTACTGCAAATAGCAGTCGGAAAAAAGGAGAGATTTTTTATCAGGAAATTACTGATTTTATCGATCGTAGCGGGTTGTGATGAGATAGAGGATTATTTTAGGACATGTTTGAAAAGTACCTATCTATGTCACTATGAGTAGACAGTTAAACAAAAATCCTAAGCTAAGATTTCCTGAGTTTAAAATTGAAGAAACCTAACTCTAAAAGCTCGATCGACCTACTGCCGATAATCCTCTTTTTATAGATAAATATTGAATAATACTAATTATGATTGTCGTAAAAGAAAATTCCCCACAGCTTACCCCTGAAGAATATTTTGCCTGGGAAGACAAACAGCTAGAAAAGCATGAGTATATTAATGGTCAAGTCTATGCCATGAGCGGCGGCAGTGTAAATCATGGTCGCATTGCCATCAAATTTACCGCCATGTTCGATACACATTTAGACAATAACGGCTGTATAACTGGCAATTCTGACATTAAGGTTAATATTGTCACCACGAATAACTATACCTATCCAGATGCGAGTGTAACTTGCGACGAACGGGATAAAAGCACTGCTAACTATTTTACTTATCCATGCTTAATCGTTGAAGTTTTATCAGATAGTACTGAGGCTTATGACCGAGGTGGTAAGTTTAGAATGTATCGAAATAACCCGATTTTACAAGATTATTTATTAGTTAGCTCTACCAAAATTGAGATGGACTTATATCAGAAGAATGATGCTGGTGATTGGGTGATTATTAATTACCAAGTAGGGGATACTGTGGAGCTAAAAAGCATTAATTTGAGTTTTCCGATCGAGCAAGTCTATCGCGGCTTGATTCTCACTCCAGTATCTGAATAGATTCTATATTATTTCGGATTATCGCAAATATCGTTAAAACTTTCGATGCCTCATTTTGAATACTCGATCGAACTATCGAGAAAATAGACGAAGTATTCAAAAAGTCGTCAACAAAGAGAAAGGCAAAGTTAATTATGAAAATTGTTTCTATAAAAATCAAAAACTACCGTGCCTTTGAAAACTTAGAAGTAAAAGACATTCCCGCCTTTTGTGTCATCATCGGAGCCAACGGTACAGGTAAATCAACCCTCTTTGATGTATTTGGCTTTTTAGGCGATGCCCTAAAAAATAATATTCGCCAAGCCCTTCAGATTCGAGGTGGATTTAACGAAGTTGTCACTAGGGGCAAAGAACAAGAAGATATCGAAATCGAACTTAAATTTCGCATGAAAATTCTGGAAACAGAACGCCTCATTACATATATTCTAAGCATTGGACAAGACGAAAGACGACCTTTAGTCAAAAGAGAAATCTTACGCTACAAGCGCGGCGAATATGGTTCTCCCTATCACTTTTTGGACTTCCAGAATGGTAAAGGATACGCCATCACCAACGAAGAAAACTTTGAACAAACCGACGAAGAACTAGAACGTGAAGAACAACAACTCGAATCCAATGATATTTTAGCAATTAAAGGACTGGGGCAATTTCAACGTTTCAAAGCCGCCAGCGCTTTCCGTTCCCTGATCGAAAATTGGCACGTTTCCGACTTCCATATCAGCGATGCCAGAGGCAGCGCATTCGCACTCTATGCCGAACATCTCTCCCCCACAGGCGATAATATGGCAGTCGTTGCCCAATATATTTATCAAAACCATCCCGATATATTCCGAACCATCCTCACAAAAATGCAGGAAAGAGTCCCCGGTATTTCCAAAGTAGAAGCAAAAGAAACAGAAGACGGCAGATTAATCCTCAAGTTTAAAGACCAAGCCTTTACAGACCCCTTCATCGATCGCTATGTTTCCGACGGCACAATGAAAATGTTTGCCTACTTAATTCTACTATTCGATCCCAAACCTCACCCTTTACTTTGTGTCGAAGAACCCGAAAATCAACTTTATCCTAGCCTTCTCCACGAACTCGCCGACGAATTTGCCAGTTATGCCCACAGAGGTGGGCAAGTCTTTGTTTCTACCCATTCCCCCGACTTTCTTAATGCCGTTCCACTAGACAGTATTTTCTGGCTGGCAAAAGAACAAGGTACTACAAAAATTTTTCGAGCTACCAATAGCGAAACCCTGAAAAACTTAGTTCAAGCGGGAGATTTACCTGGATATCTTTGGAATCAAGGCTGGTTTGAAGGAGTTGCTCCCTAATGAGTTACGATCTTATATTTTTATTAGAAGAACCTTCTATAGAAAATGTTTTAATTTGGGCAAACAACCGTTTGCCCCTACGGTTAAATGACTTCGGGTTTGTGGATGGTTGTTTTTGCGATCGCTCCTGAATTACCCTGCTTTGATGGTGGTTTCCCTATATTAATTGCATAATTAATCGCTAAAAGTCGCAACCATAAACCTGGATAGCGAGATTCTAGCCAAGTTTGATTTCGTTTCAGAAAACCCCCAAACCAAAAACTAAGTAAAGTACTGACAATTGCGTGACGGGTAAAATTCACGTAATTACCAAGCCATCTAAATAAATCTTTGGCTCCAGCAAGTTCCCAAATCCACAATAATAAGACGGGATTTTTTCTGGCAGCTTTTAATGCTAAGTGATTAAATGTTAACCAATCAAATCTATCTTTAATAAAATTTTCGGCAACTTCTGGGGATGAATCTGCAAGTAAGCCAAAGAAGTTATTTAACATGGAGTTGATGCGTTGGGGAGGTAAAAATTTACCTGTGGGAACCATCATCCCTTTAGAAAACATCCAAGTTACCGCAACATTACTTTGGAAAGCGCGAATTGCATTTAAATGCTTGAAGCTGAGTAAATCGTGTTTCAAAGCTACATCGAGCAACTTTGTTAGACGTTCCAAATTGCGAACTAGGGAACCAAACCCAGTAAATACTAGTGGAGATTGTAGAGATGCAGCATCACCGATCGCAATTAGTCGATCGAATGCCACAGTGCGATCGCGTGCATTAGTACTAAAATGTCCGGGAATATAACCGAATGTGGGTTTTTTCCATTCCAATTTGTCGATATCGCAGCGTCGATATTCTGGCAGAATTGTGAAAAAGTCTTCGTACATTTCCAGCAATGAACCAGGATTTTTAGCGTTGACTTGGTGATAGTGGAATAAGTAAATCGTCAATTCGTCATTAGCAGCAGGAAATAATTCCCAAATTAATTGCCTTCCCCGTGATATATCTCCGTGACTGTAAAGTACATCACCGTAATTTGCATCCCAAACCCCTGGTTCAAAACCGGATATCACCGCACCCACCGTTGGACATACACTATCAAAAGCACGATGACCATTTAATTGCCAAGCTATCGGTGAAGCTGTTCCCATTGCATCTATGAGTAATCGACAGCTAACTTGTTTTTCCGTACCATTTGTTAAATCTTTAACGGTAATTACAGCTTGGGAATTACCTACATCAGCGCGAATAAATTCAGTCTCACCCCAAATTTCACCTCCTGCTGCTTTGAGTTTCTCTCCGCACATTTTCAGCCATTTATCTGACTCTAAAGCAATATTTAATACGGTGGGTGTGTGTAATATGGGTGCTTTTAAATGGGCTGGATTATTGGCATCAAAAAACTTGTTAATCCATCTTTATATTCCCGTGCAATAATCAATTCGACTTCATTCGGAGTCAACAAACCCAAATTGATTAAACTTTGAATTTCATCCCGCGAAATATTCCACTCCCGGTTCATCCGTCCAAACGGTAATCTTTCTACCAGCAAGACTTTGTAACCCAAACGAGCCATTACGGCAGCGTGGATAACTCCTAATGCACCTCCGATGTAAATTAAGTCAAATTGGCTTGATTGGGGATTGGGAGTTTTTGCTGTGGATGCCTGTTGATGGGAGAAAATCACCTGACGGGGTTGTTGGGGATTTCTCACGCCTTCACGCCAGCGCTGTTCCCACCAGTAAGCCCGTGTCAGGTCATATTCCCCATTCGGCATTTTTTGGAAATATTTGACAGTGAGCGGGTAATCGGCTGCTAAAGCATCAAAAATCGACTGTTGGGATAGATTAATTGTTGGGGGTTCTGGGTATTTATGCGGAAAGCGATCGCGAATCGATTTTGTTAGCTGCTTGAGGATATGCATCTCCTGGGGAAAGGGTTTATCCCCCCAACGAAATATCTTCAGATAGGTAGTTCGTTGCACCGACCAAACAAAAGCCGACAGTTCGTTAGGTAATTTTTCCGAATTATCCGAATTTTTGGTGAGAGAATCAGCCATTCTCAACCGAAAACCGTCAAAAGTCACGATTTTATCACCAATTCCTGGATTGAGATCCTCTTGCAACCAAGTTAAAACCTTTGCTGTATCAGGATTTGGGATTTCTAGATAAAGTAGTTCTTTCATTTTTTAGCTTTCTCCGATAAATCTACTCATTAAGACAGATTTAATAACCCGATAAATTGCGGTAAACTCCGCCCTATCGGTTAGATGAAAATTCAGTAAAGAAATCTTAAGAATTTAACAAATATACCTTTCATTTGTTCGCCTATAACCTCACACCATGAATTATCCCATTCCAGAGAACCCACAAGGCATTTTTGAAATGCGTCAACAGCCAGTTGATGAAGAATTGGTAGCAGCTGCGATCGCAGGGGTAATCAAAATAGTTCGCTCCCAAGGTCAATCTCTTGAAGAGCTTACAGCCGAAGTTTTGGCTGATGATACTGTTCTCGATAAACAACAGCGTCGTTGGTTGAGTCAAGTTGTCACCCAGGCATGGGATACGATTTCTTGATCTTAAGTCAAGTCGTTTTCTGGTATCGGCTACGGTAGAGAAATGGCTGTTTTACCTTTGCAAATTTTCATAAGTGCAAGTCAAATCGAAAACATTCTTTTCTCATTTTTAACTTAAATTGCTTTTCCCGGTTGGTGTTGATTAATTTGTGGTGTGAGTTTTTATTTTTTTTGATTGTGTTCTAATGAGGTTGTTTGAAGTTTTAGCTTGCTTCCCCACAGCGATATATAGCGTTTATGCTTTGCGTTCTCGTAATATGTGGAGTTTTGAACCAGAACCACTATAGACACGTAGTGGCTTCCGAAGGTAGAACGCTGGGAGCGTTAAGGAAGAGAGAAATAAGCAAGTCTTATTCACGAAGGAAGAAGGAAGAAGAAAGAAGAAAGAAGTACCCACCCTTAAAAGAGTGGGATTGAAACAAGGACTTTTTATACCTCGCCGCAAGCAATCTCAGTATAATTATTTATCTTTACTGGGCTTTAAACTCAGAACTGAAGTTATTAATGATACTTATAGCTTCTTCCTTCTTCCTCCTGACTTCTTCCTTCTTTGTAAAGATGTTAGGAATCAAGTTTGACGTAACCATTGGACGCAAACCAATCGACGGCATCTTTAAGGGCAATATTTACAGGTGTTTGGGGTAATCCAAGTTCGCGAATTGCTTTCGATGGGTTGTAGTACATTGGGTGTTTTGCCATCCTGACACCATCGAGGGGAACTGATGGTTTTTTTCCCAAACGTGCAAGAATTTTTTCATCTACCCAAGCGACACTGAAGGGTATCCAAGCGGGTATGGCATTTGTTGGTGCGGGAATGTTGGTAATTTCTGCAAGGCTATCGAGAATTTGTTTGAAGGAAAGATTTTGATTTCCCAAGATGTATCTTTCTCCTGTTTTTCCTTTTTGGAGTGCGAGCAGATGTCCCCAAGCGACATCACGCACGTCGATCAAGTTTAGCCCTGTGTTGATGTAAGCTGGCATTTGTCGTTTGAGAAAGCGCAGGATAATGTCTCCTCCTGTGGGGGTTGGTTTGATGTCCCAAGGTCCAATTGGAGTACTAGGATTAACTATGACGATGTTTTGTCCTAAATTTGCGGCTTTAATTGCTTCTTGTTCGGCTAAATATTTGGACTTTTTGTAATCTCCGACAAGTTCGTTGATTGGGCTTTGGTGGGTTTCATCAACGGGGTTTTTTCCAACTCCAATTGCAGCGACGGAACTGGTGTAAACTGTACGTTCTATTCCTGCGGTTTTTGCGGCTGCGAGGATATTTTTGGTTGCGATCGCGTTATTTTGGTAGAGTAATGCTTTGTCGCTTTGCCAAAGGGAATAATGTGCGGCTACGTGAAATAGGTATTTGCAACCTGCGATTTTTTCGGCAAGATTGGTGTCGTTTAAATCTCCTTTGATTATTTCGAGATTATGGAGATTTTTTAAGTTGTTGATATTACTATTATGACGCACAAGGGCGCGTACTGAATATCCTTGGAGGACTAATAAACGGACAAGATTTGCTCCCACGAATCCTGTACCACCTGTAATAAAAATTTTTTCCATATTGGTTCATTATTAATTAGGATTTACGCAGGTTTGATAAAAACCATGAATTTATCCGCGTCCATCTGCGTACCCTGCGGGTAGGCACGGAGTGACTTCCAAAGGTAGCCGCATTAGACGAGCGGAGCGAGACTTCTCGCAGAGTAGCGTCAATATCTGCGGTTAATTAAGGGAGAACTTTTTTGATGACGGGGAAACCAATCATCAAGAATGGTATATAAAATTGGCACAACAATTAAACTGAGAATAGTCGAACTAATTAAACCTCCTGCGATCGCAACTGCCATAGGCGATCGTAATTCAAATCCGGCTCCAATTCCGAGTGCGATGGGAACCATACCCAAGATTGTAGCTACTGTGGTCATAATGATGGGACGAAATCTTGTTGGTGCGGCTTCGAGGATTGCTTCGGTGCGCTTGAATCCTTGTTTTCGCAGTTGATTAATATAATCTACTAACAAAATTGCGTTTTTATTGCTAATACCAAGTAGGAAGACAAATCCAATTAGGGAAATCATGCCGAAGTCGCTTTTTGTTAAGAATAGGGAAATTATCGCTCCGACTATTGCTAAAGGTAAGGAAATGCCTATAATTACTGGGTCTTGCCATCCTCCAAATAGTAAAACTAGTACAAGAATAATGCATAAACCTGATAGTAATAATGTCCAGGTGAAGCTACCTAAAACCTCATTTTGTCTAGCAGAATCTCCCTCCAAAGCTAATTTTACATCTGCGGGAATTGTGGATTTGGCGACTGATACTAATTTGTCTGTGGCTGCACCAAGGGATAGGTTTTGACCTAAATTTATCTGTCCTAAGTTTGCACTGATATAGGTTACACGTTGATTATTTAAACGTTCAATTTGAAAGATATTTTTATCTGTATTTCCTGCACCTGTATAAGTCACATCGACAAATCCTGGTAGTTTCTGAATTTGTGCGGTAATGGCTTTAGCAGCTTGATTTAAACTATTTAAATTTTCTCCTTGTAAGGCAATTTGCAGAGGTTTTTGAACTCCACTATCAACGAATTGAATATCCTCAACGCTAATGGTGACATCGGGAATTTTAGGTAATGAATTACGCAATTGCTCCTGTAAATCACCTGTTTTAATTTGACGTTGTTCCTTTAACTTGACATACAATGTTCCCTTATTTGGTTCACCTTGACGCGAACCAACGGTGACAAAGACATTTTCCACATTGGTATTTTTGATAATAATATTCTCAAGTTTTTTCGCAATATTTAAAGAATCATTCAAAGGATTATTTAAAGAATTACTTGCTACTCCAGAAACAGAAAGAGAATTTAAATCAGTACTAAAAATATTTCCGAAAGCATCCTGGGTAGATTGCTGACTTTGTTCCACCAACTTCGTCAGCGATGCTGTATAAGTAACATTAAACTCACCCCGATCCAACTTAGGAATAAACCCCTTGGGAATAATTGGAATAATTGCGATCGCAATGATAAAGCTTAATACCGCTAAACCCATAACAACTTTTCGATGTTGCAATGACCATTTCAATAAATCTTGGTATTTTTGAGCAAAATAACCCCACTTATTCTGTTCTTCTTCTGTGTCGTTATTTCTATTTCCTTTCTTCCCCCGAATCCAATAAATCGCCAGTACCGGAGATAAAGTTCTAGCAACCAACAACGAAGTCAACATCGCTGCCGAAACCGTAATTCCAAACGGTTTAAAAAACTGTCCAACCACACCTCCCATTAACCCAATTGGCAAAAACACCGCAACAGCAGTTAACGTGGCAGCAGTAACTGTCACCCCGATTTCTGAAGTTGCTGAAAGTGCTGCTTGACGGGGAGTTTCCCCCCGATCTATGTGACGCATAATATTTTCTACGTCAACTATTGCATCATCGATAATACTGCCAATTACTAATGCTAATGCTAGCAATGTAATAGTTTCTAAATTGAAACCAAATATCGCCATAACAATAAATGTTCCCATTAAGGAAATGGGAATTGCTAAAGCGGAAATTATTGTTGCTTGCCAGTTTCGCAAAAATGGGTAAATTACTACCACCGATAAAATTATCGCTTCAATTAACGAATCAATCGTTGATTGTGTGGCTTTGCGAATAAATTCTGCCTGGGTTGATGCTAAAATCAATTTGACATTGGGTAAACTAGAACGCAATTTATCAACTTCTGCTTCAACCCTACCCACCACCTCCAAAGTATTCGCATCTCCCCGTTTAATCACTTGAATTGCGATCGCGTCTTTGCCATTAAATCGAATTAAAGTCGCACCTTGCCCCGGTAAACTGGTGGTATTCGTATTTTGATCTGGTTCACCCAATAGTACAACTTTGAGAACTCCCGGTAACTTCGAGATATTCGCGATAATTTTTTGTTTGGTTAAACTTGCTAAATCCTCTAGATTTAGGCGATCGCTTTCAATTGCATAACTAATCACAGCAGATTCATTCAAATTGAAGGGGATAACCTTGTATTCTGCCCCTGCTGTCAATTTTATCTGCTTGAGTACATCCTCAACTTTGCGAGTCGATCTATCTAAATTTGTCCCCACAGGAAACTCAAGACTAATGACTGATTGCCCTGGATAACTCGAAGAACGAACGTCATCAACCTGTGCCAAAGTTCGCAAACGCTGTTCGAGGGGTTTTGTTAATTTCGCTTCCGTATCTAACGCTGTAGTCAACGGTGCGGTTGCGTTTACCACCACCACAGGGAAGGTAATATCTGGGAATAGTGCATATTTCAGCGAAGTAAATGCCAAAATTCCAGCCACCATCACAGCAATCCAAAAGCTCAGGGTTAGCCAAGAATGTTGAATTGCCCATCGAGAAATATTAAAGCGTTCACCGAAGGTATATCTTTGACCATCGCGTGCTGATTTTGGGCGAATAGGCTTCATCATTATCTAATGTCTCCAACAGACATCGCAATCAGGTTTTTTAGCTTGTTTCAAAATTTTTCCTAACTGACTACGGTTGTCACTGTTTTTTGATTCAATTTTTGATTTTATGCTGATTTTTCCTTTTCAGCGTAACTTTAATAATTAGCTCTTGGGATAGATGACTTTTTTAGGAAAATAATTTTTAAATTTATTTTTTTGTGTAATCACCACTGAATAAGCAATCGTTTACCTCGATTATATTGGGTAAATAACGGTTTACCCCGATAATATTGGGTAAACAACCGTTTACCCCTACAGGATAATATTGGGTAAACAACGGTTTACCTCGATAATATTGGGTAAACAACGGTTTGCCCCGATAATATTGGGTAAATAACGGTTTACCCCGATAATATTGGGTGAACAGCCGTACTCCGAAGCCCAAAAGCAAGCTACACCTCTATAGAATGTCACTTTCCCAAATATCGACAATTCAAGTGATTCTGGTTCCCCAAGGAGCAGAATATAACGCAGTCTGTAAAGGATTAAATCGCGTTTCTGGGGAAATTCCCCAAGTTGTACCGATTCCGATTGGTAGTCCAGGATTAATTACATATCTGGAAAAATTAGAAATTATTGCAGAATTACGCAAAGAATTACAGCCAAACATATTAGTAATGGGTTTGTGTGGCAGTTTAAAATCGGAATATAAGATTGGTAATGTAGTAATTTATGAAAGTTGTATTTATCACAATAATCTTAATAAAAGCGTGATTCGAGAATTTAGTCTAAATTTAACAACTGATTTACTAAAAAAATTAGAATTAAGCCAACAAAAACAAATATCAAAAGTTAAAGGGATAACATGCGATCGCATTATTTTTGCTGCCCAAGAAAAACACCATCTCGCACAAACCCATAATGCTGATGTTGTAGATATGGAAGGATTCACAATTTTAGAATTTTTCAATTCTCTGAATATATCTGTTGCCATGCTGCGGGTAGTCAGCGATGATAGCAAACATGACTTACCCGATTTAAATTTTGCCATTAGTCCCGAAGGTTCACTACAAACCCTACCTTTAGCATTGGGAATGTTACGTCAACCGGTTGCAGCAACACGTTTAATCCGAGGTTCATTAAAAGGATTAAAAGTATTAGAAAAAATCACAACTGACATTATTAATTAACTAATTCGCTGGATAATTTATCGCAGTTCCAAGTTTAATTAACGTGAACTTGACAGAAAATCTGCTCCGTAGCTTACTAGAGGTACTCACGCTATCTTAAATACAGTTTATAATTGAGAATAATCTGTGGAAATAGGAGATAGGACGGTGAGTGATTTAGGCAAAAAAAGATTAGATACAACCCTCGCGATCGCAACTTATGCTATTGGTAGCGCAACAGCTTCGGCAGCACCAACTCCCGGAGGAGAAATCCCCAAACAGATACTTTTGACAGCATCAGATGTTTTAATGTACACCCGAATTTGGCGAATTTATTTTGAAGAAGATTTATCGAGTAAAAGCGTTGTGGAAATGCTCACAGAATTAGGTTTAGTCAGTGCTGTTGGTGCAGGAAGCGCTTATGTTATTAGTAAAGCCACCACAGCTATTTTAAAAGAAATTGCCAACTGGACAGGTCCAATCGGTTGGGGAATTACAGCTGCGATCGCGGGTTCGTTATCGGGTTTATTTGGTGCAGCTTGGGCATTATATTGCGATAATTTATACAATCAAAAACATCCTCAACCAATTGAAGGTTAGAGAAAATATAATGATTTAAATATTTTATTGTGAAAATACCAGATGAAGTAATAATCCCAGAAGAAAAAATCAGAGGCTATCTTTTGGTTGCGAAAATTAAAGATGATAAATCAAAATAAAAAAGAGGTTGAACATGTTAGACTTCAATCGTTCGACTAGTAACATCAATAAAGAAATGGGAGAAGTAAGAGTAAAAGTTAAGTTAATCAATGCAGTTGACGAAACTTTAGTCAGTCGTGGTTTATTAAATCCAAACCAACTTCGCGTAATTGAAACAGAAGCACTGGTAGATACTGGTGCTGTAAAGATGGTTTTACCAATGACTATAGTTCAAGAACTTGGATTAAGAATTCGTGGTCAACAAACTGCACAATATGCAGATGGTAGAGAAGAAGAGGTTGGATTGACAGAAGCTTTAATTATTGAAATACAAGGAAGAGAAACAATAGAAGCAGCTTTAATTACAGGCAATGAGATTTTAATCGGTCAAACTGTTTTAGAAACTTTAGATTTATTAGTAGATTGCAAAAATCAACGTTTAATTCCTAATCCCAAACATCCCAACTATCCAGTATTTAGAATATAAAAATAACGATTATGAATAGTATTTATCACATTACTCAACGGGTAAAATGGGAAAATGCCAAACTTGTCGGAAACTATCGCGCAGATTCTCTAAACAGTGAAGGATTTATTCATTGCTCGACGCGATCGCAACTTACAAAAACAGCTAATAAATTTTTTAAAAATCAAACTGGTTTGGTACTTTTATATATTGATGAAAGTAAAGTTAAAGCTGAAATTAAATACGAATCTGCCGATAATGATTTATTTCCACATATTTATGGTGAACTAAATTTGGATGCTATATCTCAAGTAATTGACCTAGAACCCGATATAGAAGGTTTATTTAATTTCCCTATTTAATTTATCTTTTTAAATTTATATATTTAAATTTATCTGAAAGCATGTTTTCCCTGCTTCGTCTTTGGGTTACATAGAAATAAAAAGATATCCCAAACTACAAAAAATCAGTTAAAATTCTCGCTAAAGTCGTAATTCACACATCTACATCGGAGTGAAACGAATGCGAGAAACAGGACAAGAAGAAACATCTGCAAATACGCGAAAAATAACGTGGTTAGAAAAATTTTTAGCTGCAATCGAAGAATTCGGAAACAAATTACCAGACCCATTGACGCTATTTTTTATACTAGCCCTACTGGTAATAGCTATCAGCGCGATCGCAGCTTCTGTTGGTTTGTCTGTAGTCCATCCCGGTAATGGTAAAGCGATCGCAGCAATATCTCTACTAACTCCCGATAGCATCCGTAAAATATTTACCCAAGCAGTCAAAAATTTTGTTGAATTTCCCCCATTGGGTACGGTTTTAGTCGCAATGTTAGGTGTTGGTGTTGCCGAAGCTACAGGATTACTGGCAGCACTTCTCAGGGAAGTTGTGATGATTACCCCCAGAAAATTAATTGCTCCGACGGTTATTTTTGCTGGTGTTATGGCAAATGTGGCATCGGATGCAGGTTACGTTGTCTTGGTTCCATTGGGAGCAGTCATATTCCTGGCATTTGGCAGACATCCTTTAGCGGGTTTGGCTGCGGCATTTGCGGGGGTTGCTGGAGGATTTAGTGCTAATTTACTCATTAGTACCCTTGACCCTTTATTAGCAGGATTGACGCAAACAGCAGCGCAATTAATAAAGCCTGAATATCAAGTTAATGCTACTGCTAATTATTATTTTATGGCAGTTTCAACGTTTTTAATTACATTAATTGGTTGGCTTATTTGTGAAAAAATTGTCGAACCGCGTTTGGGTATATATACAGGTGAAGTTGATATCGAAATGGAGGAGGTTTCTGCTAGGGAAAGAAAAGCTTTACGTTGGGCAGGATATGCTTTTTTAGCATTTGTGGCGTTCATTTTAGCTTTATTAATTCCACCGCAAGGAATTTTACGCGATCCAGAAAAATTTACGATAATTCCTTCACCTTTTATTGAGGGAATTGTATTTATAATTGCGTTGGGTTTTCTAATTCCTGGTATTATTTACGGTAAAGTCGCGGGTACAATTGAAAATGATAAAGACGTGGCAAAGGCTTTAGGTAATTCGATGAGTTCGATGGGTTATTATATCGCTTTAGCTTTTTTTGCAGCGCAGTTTATTAGTTATTTTGCTTGGAGTAATTTAGGGATAATTGTAGCAGTTAAAGGTGCTGATTTTTTAAAAGCAACTGGAATTACAGGACCACCTTTACTCATATTATTTATTTTAGTTAGCGTTTTAATTGACATGTTTATTGGTTCAGCTTCAGCAAAATGGGCAATAATGGCTCCCATATTTGTACCAATGTTTATGTTACTTGGTTATTCACCGGAATTGGTACAAGCTGCTTATAGAATTGGCGATTCTACGACTAATATTATTACACCTTTGATGCCTTATTTCCCTGTGGTGGTTGCGTTTGGTCAGAAGTACGATCGCAATTTAGGTATTGGTACTTTAATTTCTTTGATGTTGCCTTATTCGATTGCTTTTTTGATGGCTTGGTCGCTATTATTTGTAATCTGGTTTGTGTTAGATTTACCTTTAGGTCCTGGTGCTGGAATGAGACTTTAATAATTAGGAATTAAGAGTTAGGAATTAGGAATTAGGAGTTAGGAATTAGGAATTAAGAGTTAGGAATTAGGAATTAAGAGTTAGGAATTAAGAGTTAGGAGTTAGGAATTAGGAGTTAGGAGTTTAGCAGTGCGAAACCCTATAAAAAAAATTGGAGGTATTGATTGGGACAATATTTAATTGTCATGCTGACGAAGGAAGTATCTGAGAGTTGGAATTTATGATTAAACTAGTAGTAGGAAAAGTAAGAAAATGGAAAATCAACAAACCGAGCTAAAAACCATCAATTTAAAAACCTATGTAGAGCAAATGGCTTTATTAGTAGATTTGAATTTACAGGAAGAATATATAGATGGAGTTGTGGCTAACTTTGAGAGAATTAAAAATATTGCACAATTGGTAAATGATTTTGAATTACCAGAAGAAATTGAAATCGCACCAATTTTTGAACCATAACCATTATTTGAACTATGTTTTTAACCGTAAATATACTGAAATCAAATTGAAACTTCATGATTAACATGTAATTTGTTAAGATATTCAATAAACTAAAAAATCATAAAATAACCAAAATGAGCAATTTAAACTCCACACCGAATCTGCGCTCTTTAGGGATAGGTAAGGTTTTGACGCAACTTCTTCAAATTCGTTTGGGAATTGCAATCGCATCTGCATTTTTCTCTTTAATTGAGTTAATTGCCAAACCTTTATATCAAATTGTTGCTCCAATAGATGAATTACTTTCATTGGTCAGTATTTTTATTGCTCTCGGTTCTGTAATTATTTTTTGTGTGTGGTTATATCGCATCCACTTAGATTTTAAAAATCTTTTTGGTGACTATGCAATTACACCAGGAGGTTCAATCGCCAGATTTTTAATTCCTTTTTACAATATCTGGGGAATTGCAAATATTTTTAATACTTTTGCAGATAAATTTGAGCCTGAAGGTGGAGATTTGAATAAATTTGGCAAAGATGTGCGTTCATTAATTGCTCCATTCTATGGATGTCTTTTTGGTTCAAATGCAATCAACCGTGTTGCAATTCAAGAATCATTCAAAAATCCAAATAATCCATCTCTACCACTTATGTTTTTCATCTCTGCGATTTTGGATATTGGTTTGAGCTTTGTTTTCTTATCCTTCACCAAAGCCATGCAAAGTGCAGTTAATCAAAAAGCAAAACGTACCGTTGGATAATCTTATTAAATAATGAATTTAGATATCACCAATGCTAGAGCGATCGCAACAGCAGTTCAAACGGGTAAAATCTCCGCACTGCAAGTTATTCGCACAACTTTAGAACAGATTCAAACACGAAACCAACAATTTAATTGTTTTACTGCTGTCACTACTGAAACCGCTTTACTCGACGCAGAAACAATAGATAGCGAAATTGCAGCAGGAAAAAATCCCGGTTTACTTGCTGGAGTTCCCTTTGCAGTCAAAAACCTCTTCGATATCCAAGGTATAACAACCCTCGCAGGAGCAAAAATTAATGCCGAAAATCCCCCTGCAACCCAAGATGCAACCGCGATCGCAAAACTAAAACAAGCTGGTGCAATTCTCGTTGGTGCGTTGAATATGGACGAGTACGCATATGGATTTGTTACCGAAAATTCCCATTACGGAGCTACTCGCAATCCCCACGATATCAACCGAGTTGCAGGAGGTTCATCAGGAGGTTCTGCTGCTGCGGTTGCTGCGGGATTAGTTCCCCTCACACTCGGTTCCGACACCAACGGTTCGATTCGCGTTCCTGCTGCATTATGTGGTGTCTATGGTTTCAAACCCACATACGGTAGATTATCCCGTGCTGGAGTCGCATTATTTTCCAGTAGTTTCGACCACATTGGCACATTTACCCGTTCCATCGCAGATACCGCGATCGCATTCGATATTTTACAAGGTTACGACAATCGCGATCCAATTTGTACAAACCACCCCAATGTAGAGACGCGATACATCGCGTCTCTCCCCCATATTGATAGAATTAATATTGATGGCATTAGAATTGCGATCGCAGGTGATTATTTTGCCCAAAAAGCCGAACCAGAAGCCTTAGAAGCGGTGCAAAAAGTCGCTGATGCATTGAATATCAAAAATTACATTACCATACCCGAAAGCCATCGTGCCCGTGCTGCTGCGTTTGTAATTACTGCCGTAGAAGGAGCTAATTTACATTTCGATAAATTGCGCGATCGCTCCCAAGATTTCGATCCAGCAACACGCGATCGCTTTTTAGCTGGTGCTTTAATTCCCAGTCAATGGTATGTGCAAGCGCAACGTTTTAGAAGATGGTATCGGGATAAAGTTAGAGAAATATTTGCCAATGTCGATATAATTATCGCTCCAACAACACCAATTACCGCACCATTAATTGGACAGGAAACAATGATTTTAGATGGTGAAGAAATCCTCGTGCGTCCATATTTAGGACAATTTACCCAACCATTATCATTTATTGGTTTACCTGTTTTATCAGTTCCAATTCTAAGAGCAAATGCGTTACCTTTAGGTGTGCAAATCATCGCAGCACCTTATAATGAAGCGAAGATTTTACAAGTTGCCGGATTATTAGAAAAAATGGGCACTGTAGCAACCCGGTTTCTCCCCAACTAAACATCTCTAATTAGAACGAAAAACCCGTAGCAACCCGGTTTCTCCCCAACGAAACATCTCCAATTAGAACGAAAAACCCTGAAACCGGGTTTCTTAACCCACGTAAAAACCCCAAACAACCTAGTATTTTAGAGTGCGTTAGAACGGAGTTCATAACGCACCAAATCCTTATAATGGTGCGTTACGCTATCGCTAACACACCCTACGTATGTTTCAAAAATCAAATATTAATCCTATATATCGTGTTGTTCTTTAAAAGTTCTCTCAGTCTTCTCTAAACCAAAATCTAAGCAAAGTAAATCAATACCATCAATAATTTTAGGTATCCAAATTTCGCTTATTTGTAACTCTTCAAAACAAACTTGTCTATCTTCATATTTCTTTTGAAAAAGTGCGATCGCCTTTTTTAATGGTCGTATAACCTCATAAGCTTGTTCAGCTTTATCTATGGCTATTCGAGGTATTTATGATTGCAATCTCAAGACAGCTAAATCAATTAAATCTCTAGATTTAACACTTTTATCCATATATCTATCCGAATTTGATAGAAGTTTAGAAGTAAAACAATCGTTTAAACTCAAACACGGAACTGGTGACCAATTTGGATATCTAGGAGCGTCTAATTGAAATCGATTTTCCGCAATAATTTCTGTTTTAATCGGCATATTATCGACATAAACTACCATACGAATTCCATATTGATCGGTAGTAGTACGTCCTAATTCAATTTTACTTAAATCGCTAAATAATCCTTCACAGCCATTATCAAATATAATTGTACGTAAATATCTATAACCTCCGTCATTAACAGAAGCAATAAAATCAATATCCACACTCGATCGATATTCTTCAAAATCTAAAGCAAGAATGGTTCCACCACCAAAGTAAGCAGAACCATTTTTTAGGATTTCACTATTTAAACATTGAAGAATTTTAAAAATTTGATTGTGACATTCTAGTCTAAATTGCATAAATCAACAACTAACCACGAGCGATATTTTGTAGCAATTTCTTTGAGGAAATCGACTTCTTCACCCTCTAAATTATTGAATATATCGCGATATCGCCAACCCCGCTCATAGCTGCTTAACATTTCTTCTGGAGTCAGCTTATAAACATCTGCTATTTGCCAACAAATCGATTCTAAAAAAGGTAATTTTTTCGGGGGAGTGATTTCTACAATTTCGTTTAAGGTATTAGTAATATCCATGCGATCGCCTACTTTATATTATTCCTTTTTACCTTCGCTTCTGCCATTCTTTTGGATTTCTGCTGCCATGAAAAATTGCTGTAACAATTATTCGACTCGACACAATTCGGTAGTAGATAACGTAGGGAAAACGTTTTACAATTGCACGTCTAACATCACGATAAACAACAGAATATGCTTCTGGAAGTAGGCAAACAAGATTTAGTGTTTCGTCTACACAATCTAAAAATTCATCACCAAGTCCTAATTGTTGACTTTCGTACCAATTGAATGTTTCATCTAATTCGTCGCGTACTTGTGGACGAAATACTAATGCATAATTCATTTTTGCTTGCGGATAGAAGCTCTAATTTCCTGCCATGTCATTACATTATCAGGATTAGCTTCGCTATCGGCAATTCGGTAATCGAGTTCTTGTTTTTGCTTATCGCTGAGTTCGGGATATGTTTGTTCTGCTGCAATACTGTCCCAAATTGCTTGTACTATGCGAATTCTATCTTCAACTTTTAAGGCTATGATTTCGTTCAAGGTATTTGTGATGTCCATGCGATCGCATTTTTGGGGTTAAGGAGTGTGTAATGTATCTCAAATATAGCAAGCTTCACAGAGAGAGCATCCCAGTTTTTTGTTGTCTGTCATTAGGAGTGTAACGGATTTGGGCAAAGCGATCTCATAGACTCGTTTTGATGAAATATCTTGCGATTGCTTCGTCGTTCCTCCTCGCAATGACATTAAAATCCAAAATCGTCATTGCGAGCGTAACGAAGTGGAGCGTGGCAATCGCATAGACTAAATATCTTGCGATTGTTACCTAGCCCTTTCAGGGCAGCTACGCTAACGGAACGCGAAGCGCGTAGCTTGCTTCCACGTTCCTCGCAGAGGTTCCCGCAGGGTAGTGGTACGTCGTACCTCCTCGCAATGACAAGCATTTATAATCCAAAATCGAAAATCCCAGTGCCAGGTATCGAATTACCAGAATGCTTATGTTACCGTAGAAATATTCTATTTTACAAATCTTTATGAAAGGCTGAAGCGCTTATATGTTACAGTCTACAAGTCTCTGCGCGAGAGAAGAATACAAAAGAATGCGAGCGAAGCGTACCCAGGTACAACTCACTACTAGGTATATGCCCCCCAGGAGCATTTAGATTGAAGGTGTACTCATCGTAGCTCAACCAAGAACCTCCTCTCTTCCAACCGACGCGATCGCCAAAAGCATTCCATACTTTCTCATTATATTCCTGAATACCACCTAAACTTTGGTAAATTTCTTTTTGGACACTAAACCCAAAATGACCATTACTAGCAGATACCCAGAGTGTATCAATAATACGTAAATCCTCACAAGGGAAATTGTCTATATCTTCTACATCTAAATATCTTTGCTTTTCCTTTCCCGCAACTTGGAGCATTACCCCAAAAGTTTCTACATCAGCTTTTTTCCATTCTCCCCGCATCAAATATTCTGCAAGCTGACTGTATTTTAAAGGTAATTTACATCTAACCAAACGAATTCCAGTTTTTTTGTCTTCTGGTAGATGATGTTGTTTTCGTTCCTTCGGTGTTGGTAATCTGTACCACGTAGCCAATTTATCAAGTTGATTATTTATATCTTTTAAGCTTAACCATACACAAAACTGATTCGCATCTTCTAAAGTGATGTCATCAACTATATTTTTTGCTGTTCCTTTAACAAAGCTTTGATTTTGCCAATTTTGCGGTGATTTATACCCAGTTTCCAACAAAAATAATTTATATTCTGCACAGGTAATACAGCTATTATCAACTTCCAAATTTTCATCAACCCGCACCAAATTATTTAACCTTTTTGCTAACTTAACCTCCGCAGCTAACTTAAATATTGACCCATCATCAGATTCCAAACCTGCATCAAGTTTATCACTAATTTGTTGCCTAACTTGATTATCAATTCGCCAACCTTCCTCTTCATAATCTGCCACTACCAAAATGCATTTATCGAAGGAACAGGCATATTAATAACAGCCTGAATCAAATTAGTTGCATCATTTACTGCTGCATAAAGACGAATAGTTTCAGCCCACCAGGAATTATTGATATTACCAATCAAAATATCTTCTTGATTTGATTCTTTGATTTCAACCGCAGATAAATATTCTTGAAAACTCAAGTGAGCAAATTCATAAATACCAATTTCCTTTTCTACCAACAATCCGCAATCATCACGAATATGCTTGATAAAAGCTTCAGCATTTGGAAAGTGTTGCGGTAATGTAGTCAATTGTTGCTGAATATAACCAACACCTTCAGCTAAATTAAATTCACGCACTTTTTTTTGCATTAATACTAATGCTAATTCTTGCAAAACAGACTGTTTTTGTGAAGCAGTTAAAGTATCATGTATATTTTTCGCACGTTGACGCTTCTCCAGCAGTATTTGACAAATCTCTTTATAAAGCTCAACTCTTTTCCCCGGTAAAACATTACCCCGACGGTGAACTGTGGCAATCATTGTTAGCAACAAAGGATTTACAGCCATCGCAGCAATAGCGCGACTATTTTGTGAATTTTGAAGTCGATTAATTAACTTATTTGCCTGATTTGTTGCTGCTTGTTTCACTCCTTCGTCATTTTGTCCAGCACGGCTTTTTATCTCGGTTTGCAAATACCAACTATGCAAAAACTCCTTGATTTGTTCGCGGTTAAATGGTTGTACTTCTAACTCACTAACTTGAACTTGTCGCTGCAATTCTCGATAGCCATTAGGACGAGAAGTAAGAATAAATGTAGTATCTGGATAAGCTTGCATTTGCTTATCTACCCAAGTTCTCACATGCTGACGCTGGTTTTTATCGGCAACTTCATCCAACCCATCCAGCAAAATTAAAAACCTATTTTTCTGTAAATTTTTCCGCAACCAATGTACAGGTGGATTTAGTGGTTTATTATTAATTTTGAGTTTTTCAAGCTGCTGTTTAATTAAATCTTCCAAAGATGGATTTTGACTAGAAATCTCGTCTCTAATTTCCCGAAGATAAAATAATATCGGAATTAATTGCGGTGGTTTAGGATTGATTTTACTTTCTTGTTTGGTTGCATAAATTAGCGTCAAGTGTCTCAGAAGCGTTG
The DNA here is from genome assembly GCA_012034595.1 of Calothrix sp. CSU_2_0. Classification (GTDB taxonomy): domain Bacteria; phylum Cyanobacteriota; class Cyanobacteriia; order Cyanobacteriales; family Nostocaceae; genus Brunnivagina. The sequence goes on from JAAUPE010000015.1 coordinate 61,304, forward strand.
TTTTTCCAGAACCTGGTCTACCTAAAATTACTATTTTATCAAATTGATGATTTTGGTTTTTATTTGCTGCCAAAAAATCCCAGATTGATTTTTCTAGATTATTATCTAGATTATTTGCATGAGGGATAATGTCTTGCTTTGCATTATTAACGCTATTGGCTGATATTTTCAACTGGACAAAAACATTCTTTAATTCCAAAGTCCACTCATTATCTAAACCTTGAGTTTCAAAATCTCGACATTTATATTCTAAAGCTTTGTAATAATCACGTTGAAATGGCGAAATGACATCTTCAAACTTATTTTTTATCCAAGTCGCAGCACTAACAGCACCTTGCTTCTGATACTGCTCCCAAACTGCGGAAAGTTCTGCAATCAAGGTTTTAAAAAAGTCTTGAGCGGCAATTATTCCTGTAATTATTCCAGTCAAAACTAATGACACAACTGCCGGAATTGATTGTTTTGCTAAAATAAAATGTGCGGTTAAAAATAAACCCGTGCTTGGAATCAACCATATCAAGTATTTTCGCAAATTTCTTGGCAAAATTAATACTGGTGGTAGTATTGCTCCCAATGCAAACATTATCAAAGATATATAAGAAATCGCTGCACTAAATTCTGTTGGTACTAACTTCAAATACAGTAAAGCAGTTAATATTCCTCCTCCCAGCAAAGGTAAAAATCCACCAATCCAATTATTAGCTCTTGGATTAGAGATGGAATTATTAGATGTTGAATTTTGCTGCTGGGAATCGTTGGATAAAACAGTTAAAATTATTTGGAAAATTATACAGCCAATTGTTAAACCCAAAATAGTTGAGTTGGATACGCTATCAGATTTGGGTTGCAATTGATTGATTAACCAACCTAGTACACCATTACTGGAAATTAGCAGCAATGGAAGAAGTAAGTTTTTAGTCCATCCCGACATAAATATATTCCCGTAGATATATAGTTGCCACCGTTGCTAGTTTTACTCTAACGCAAATCAGGTAACTATATTTGATAGCGCGATCGCACCTTTTCTGCACCTTTTCTATACCTTTTCTTTTGGTGCGATCGCATACGATTTACAACGCTACAATTGTCGAAACTGAAATGTCATAAAAGCTTGATTTAAACTCGCAAAAAAGCCGGAGGATAAACAACTTCACCGTAATATTTTGATTGAAAGTTTTTAAAAACCTTCACCATAAAGACATCTTCTGGGACATCAAAGGGAGATTGAATATTATGAATAGTTGATGGTACAAAACCAAAGCGGTTATAAAGCAAAGGATAACCCAAAACAATCACTAAAGCTTCACCCATTGCATCAGCTTTCTCTAAACCATTTCTGATTAAAGCACTACCAATTCCTTGCTTTTGAAACTCAGGAATTACAGCGACAGGTGCTAAACTCAATACCCGCAATCTTTCTTCTTCTATTAAATGAATATAGCTGAACATAATATGAGCAACTATAATATTATCGATTTCAGCTACTAAAGAAAGTTCGGGAATATAAAACTTGGAATTACGAATTTCTGTAATTAAATTAGCTTCATTTTCTCTTCCGAATGCCAGCGTATTCACTTCAGCTATATTCAGATAGTCTTGAGGATTTTCAACACGAATTTTCATAATTTTAGTTAATAAAATTTTAATATGAAGATTAATATAAAGAACTCCACCCCCTGCCCCCTACCCTTGAAAGAGGGTTAGGGTGGGGTTCTTTCTATGCACATTCACAAAGAATTGGTATTAGGTCAGTATATTGGATGGACATAACTAAGAATCGCTACATACACCGTAGAACAAATAATAAGGGTTTATTAAAACCGAAAAATTGAACATCAACTAATTACAAATCAACAAAATTACGTTTCTTTTTCTTTTGTTTAGACTTGTTTTTATCATTCTCCTTATCTTTTATACTACCAACTTTTCCAAAGCCGCGAATTTCTTCTTTATCATTCGATTCTACTAATTTTGCAGCAACAGAATTTGCTTCTTCTCTAATTTCCGTCGAAGTTTTATCAATCTCATTTTGTGTTGGTAAATTACTGATTCCTTCCACAACATCATCCGCAACATTAACCCCAACTTGCATTTCCTCTACAGCAATTTTAGCTTCGGGAATAACATCAATATCCGAAATAGTTTCTTCCATAACTTCTTCTGTAATCAACAAATTATTTTCAACAATATCTGCTTCTTCGCTATTCTCTACACTTATTTCTGTACCTAATTCTGTAACCTCTTGCATCTCAACTGATACTTTCTCAGCAGCATTAATTCCAATGCTATAATTATTTGAATCATTGGAATTATTTGCGATCGCGAATTTTTCCCGAAGGAATATCGCGTCATTCAAAGTCATGCTTTCTTGTGCTTCAATATCTGGATTATCAACCACAGAAATTGGTGTCGTGAATTCTACAACCTCAACTTGTAACTCCTGCAATTCATCATCAGAACCAATACCCAAACTTTGTTTAACTTCCTCCCAACTACCAACAATATCTTCCGCAACTTGATTGACTGCAAATGCCAATTTAATCACAGAAGCAGAATTTTTTGCTTCCAAATTTATCAATGCAGCAACAATAAAACCATTCAATTCGGGAGGACTTTCTTGATAATTTTCTAACTGCCGAGTCAGCGCTAAGACACAATTATCCCGCAGATTTTCATTTTGTTTAGCAATTTCTTCCAAACTATTAATCGCATTTACCCGTGAAAATAACGGATGGGAATCATCAGCTAAATAACAAGCAAGTGGAGAAATTGCCGCAACACCAATTTTGCTAAAAACCTTCGGTAATTCTTCGCTAACTAAATCATTATCTTCCAACTCATGAAATAATTGAATTAAAGGCGCAATATTTGCGGTAAACTCCGCGATCGCACTTTCTGAAACTAAAACTTCTGAACCTAACTGTCCTAATGCACGCCAAGCATGAATAGCAGCCCATACATCCAGACTACCAGAATCAGCATTCAACAAAGCGCGATCGCACCCCATTCTAATCAAATCAGGTATATGTTGCGAACTTAAACCTAATTCCACAATATAGTCATATTCCTGCTTTCCCATGTTTAATCTTAAAGATAATCCGAGAGTCAACAGCTTATCTATAGGGGGTTGATAACTTGTGCTATTCATCATCTGAAGCCATTTTGTATATTAGCCAACTATCAGGTATAGCAGAATATTTTGAATATGTGACACCTTCGTGCCAAAAATATAAGAATTTCATCAGCAAACAACATTATTAGAAATAATACAACTCGTCCAAATTTACAATTTTTTGCACAAATACCAAAATAATTTGGAAATTTCTGCAAACCTCACCTTATTCAATTGGAAATAACCATAATAAATTATGACTTTCGATACAGCTTTTTTTGCAGATATTCCGGAAAATTAATCAACAGCAAACAAGCATAGGTTCCCCGACAGTATTTTCATCGAGAATCAAAGCTTGATGCATCAGGACATATCGCGATCGCTTTAAAGCGAGTGCTTTGCACCATCGCACAGCGTATTCGATTTAATAAAAATACTCAATCCCAAATCAAAAAAATAATAATTAACGTATTTAAACTTTTTTGTGAAATTAAGCAAAAATCATTCATGATAAAAGTAATGCCATCTTAGAGTTAATGGTGGTGAGCAATGATAGATGCCCCTCTTTTTATTGACCGAACTCAAGCTGGTGAAAAATTAGCCCAGGTCATCCAAACCTATTTAAAAGACCAATTTACGCAATTTGGAGTCAATCCAATTCCAATTGTTTACGCTTTGCCCCGTGGGGGTTTACCTGTCGCGGCTCCAATTGCCGATTTATTGGGCTGTCCGTTAACCGTGGTGGTGGCAAAAAAGATTAGCCACCCCAAAAACGCAGAATTAGCAATTGGTGCGGTTACTGCCTCATGTAAAGTACTGTGGGCAGACCAAAAAATGTTTCGCTTTCGACCAAATTTGCAACAACGTCAAGAAGCAATGCAAAACGCGATCGCCAAAGCAAAATCTTTAGAAGCGCAATTTCTTCCATTTTGTCCAACAGTAAATCCAGAAGGTGCAACGTTAATTTTAGTTGATGATGGAATTGCTACCGGGATGACAATAGCAGTCGCAGCAATGGCATTAAAAACCTTGTTACCAGCAGAGATTCTTATCTGCTCCCCAGTAGCTCCTCCAAGCTTAATACCTTGGTTAGAAAATTGTGGCGATACTTCCGTTGAAAATTGCGATATGCCTTTAACATTAAGCTCGCGAAACTTTGCTGAGGGATGCATCCCCCAGCAAGATTTTGCGACTTATCGCGAAGTATCTGAAACTTCAGATAATTCTCACATCTCAAATTCTCACCAACCAAATAGCATCATAGTTTTGGCAACACCAGAACCATTTGTTAGTGTTAGTAATTTTTACGCAGAATTTCCTCAAGTCGAAACTTCTGAAGCACTTACATATCTCCAAAAAGAAGTGAGGAGTTAGGAGTTAGGAGTTAGGAATTAGGAGTTAGGAATTAGGAGTTAGGAGTTAGAAGTTAGGAATTAAGAATTAAATAAGCTTTATTTCTTCTGCCTCCTGCCTCCTGCCTTATTCCTCCTGCCTCCTCGCCTTATTCCTCCTGCCTTCTTCCTCCTGCCTTCTTCCTCCT
>JAAUPE010000280.1 GCA_012034595.1 Calothrix sp. CSU_2_0
TGAGGGCATAGGGCATAGGGCATAGGGCATAGGGCATAAAATTAGTAAAAACAAACAACAGATTACCAATTATCATTGCCCAATCCCCATTGCCCAATCCCCATTGCCCAATCCCCATTGCCCAATCCCCATTGCCCAATTCTCATTACCCAATTCTCATTACCCAATTAGCCGTAAAGTTTCGTTAATTTTTATAAGAATAATAGGGTGAAGCTTCACATACTCCCGTAAGATATTTCTTAATAAAATAGGCATAATTTCTCAACCAAAGCCGACAAGGTGAATTGTGAAATTTAGTCTCAGTCAGAAACCCCAGCCCTAAAGGGCAGGGTTTGAAAAAGCCCTGATCTGACCAGACTCAGTACTCAAAAAGTACTACGTTAGAGGCAAGAGTTAAAGACCTACCAAGGAATGCGTAGCTAGTTCCTTGCTCTAGAACTGAACGATTAAACAGGCTTAAGGGGTTAAACCAGTGTCGTTCGGATAGTCACCGACCTCTAACATTGTCGAAGCTCACATTACCCCGCAAGGGAGGCTCAATTGAGCAAAATATTATGCGTACAGGGTTGTAAAGTTTGAAACGGTAACTGTCCCGTTGAAAGTACAAAACAAAGGTACACTGAATGCAGCAACCCCAAGGCGATAATGTGACGGCGAATAAATTCGCCAGCGCCTTACCCCCATGTCTAAAGCCAGGGGCTTCCACGGCGCAGATAACATGGTGATGATTGCATACGTCATACCCATTAAGGATATGATGATAAGTACTTCACACTTAAATTAATTTTAATTAACCTCACGGGGGTTTAATAGTGGCATTACCTCTACTAGAATACGCACCGAAGAGTCAGAACCAGCGTGTTTCTGGCTATGATGTCGGAAACGACGATCAGCCCAGAGTTTTCTCGACGGACAACTTGTTGTCTTCGTCTGATATGGGTAATCTGATTGAAGCTGCTTATCGTCAGATTTTCTTCCATGCGTTTGCAAGCGATCGCGAAAAATTCCTCGAATCTCAACTTCGTAACGGACAAATTTCCGTACGTGACTTTATTCGTGGATTATTACTTTCAGACACTTTTAAGAAAAGCTTCTACAACCTCAATAACAACTATCGCTTTGTGGAGCAGTGCGTACAGCGTGTGTTGGGACGCGATGTGTACAACGAGCGTGAGAAAATCGCTTGGTCGATTGTTGTTGCAACTAAGGGTATTTGCGGTTTTGTTGACCAATTGCTCGATAGTCAAGAATATTTAGATAACTTTGGCTATTCGACAGTTCCTTTCCAACGTCGTCGCAATCTTCCTGGACGTGCTGAAGGTGAAATGCCATTTAACCTCAAATCTCCACGTTACGAAGGCTATACCCGCGCTAAACTCGGTTTCCCCCAAATCATTTGGCAAACCGAAGTACGTCGCTATATTCCTCAAGATAAGAAGGCAAAAGCTGGCGATCCTGCAAACTTCTTGACAATGGCACAAAGTCTGGGTAATCTCGGCAACAACCCACAACGACTTTCGCCTCAGAATGTAGACTTTGAGAAAGACGTTCCTTATCGTCAACTCGCTGGTGTTAGATAGAGACGCAAGTTAGCTATCAATCATCGATAAAATTGGTCATTAGTCATTGGTCAAGGATCGAGAGTTAAAAGTTGGATAATTTCGACTTTAAATTTTGGATTCAGGACTTTAGACTAATGACCCTATAATATAACCTATTTATGGGCTTTTCTCCCACATTAGTAGCTACGGAAAAGGGGCAGTTTTAAGAATTCAGATTCCTGGGAAAAAGTTGAAGTTATTCAAAGCATAATTTGAAGCGATCGCAAGTAACCGCAAAATTCATTAGTGCCCTTAAAATCATAGTTATTTTTTCTTTCTTAATCCCAAATTAAGCTGATTTCTAGTATTACATGCGAATGTTAACTATTCCTTCTTCGCAAAACTTCCAATAATTTAACAAACTGCTCCGGCAATGGTGCGATCGCTTCTATCCACTCTTCAGTTACAGGATGCTGCAATTTTAATTTCCATGCGTGGAGTACTTGACCTGATAAATTTACTCCAATGGAACGTGCTGCACTATACAAAGGGTCGCCAAGTATGGGATGACCAATTTGGGAGCTATGAATGCGAATTTGGTGAGTACGTCCGGTTTCTAGCTGAAATAATACCAGGGTGTAGTTACCGAGACGTTCGTGTATTTGCCAATGAGTTATGGCTTCCCGTCCACCTTTTTCAACGGGGACAACTGCCATTTTTTGCGATCGCTAGGATTACGACCGATAGGTAAATTAATTGTACCGCTTTCGGTTTTGGGTACTCCGTAAACAATGCCAAAATATTCGCGACGTGCGCTTTTTGCTTTGAGTTGAGCTTGCAAATGTTGATGTGCTTGTTCGGTTTTAGCAACAACAATTGCTCCTGTGGTGTCTTTATCAAGTCGATGGACGATGCCAGGACGCTGTATACCACCAATTCCTGGTAAATTGGGACAATGTGCCAATACTGCGTTAACTAAGGTGCCGTTGGGGTGTCCTGGTGCGGGATGGACGACTAACCCAGCAGGTTTGTTAACAATAATTAGTTGTTCGTCTTCGTAGAGGATATCTAGGGGAATATTTTCGGGTTGAAGTTGGAGGGGTTCTGCTTCGGGAATGGTGATAGTTATCTGGTCGCCTTCTTTAATGGCGATTTTTTTGGAAGCGCAAGGTTTATGATTAAGTTGAATGCAGCCTTGTTCGATCAGATTTTGAATACGCGATCGCGATAACTCTGGTAATTCGTCAGCAAGGTAACGGTCTATCCGTTCTCCGCTATCTTCCACATATAAGTTATATAAGTTAATGTCGTTCACTATCGTTTTGATTGGATTCTCCGTTGTTTAGGCAAATTACGGAATTTATTATCATGCAAGCTCGATCTTACATATCAGCTACAACAATCAAGCATATGCCAGTATCGCAACATATCAACATTATCGCACAATGTTGATTCCAACAGAGGAACAAGCTCTGCTGCATCCTGATTCCTACTCATTCAACTCTTAACTCCCAACTTCTAAATTCCTTTCAGAACAGTTAGAGTTTAAATCTATAATTAATTTTTCAAAAGAATCCGGAAGAGAATATTTATACCAGAAGTAGTATTTAAATGTAATTTTTGACGAAAAAAGGCTTTCGGTTAACCAAAAATCATCATTCACTGAACGAGTATTGATATAATTTACGTGCTTTTTATAACTATTAAATAATCAGTAGATATAGGCATCAATAGAAATAAATCTATCTCTGTAAGACTTCCTTAGGTAGAGAGTTTTTCCTCATCGTTAACTGATGTTCATCGATATAATTTTGATAGATGTATAATATAGATAGAAACACTATTGTTCGCGCTATAAAGTACTTGTTTTCAAAACTTATAGACTAGCCACAATCACTTGTAAATAAACGATAAGTTGTATAACTGCATCGCAAAACTTAGTAAAAAGACTTAAGTCTAAATAAACACAAGTTATATTTGTCACTACTTGTTACCAGTAAAATCTAATTAAGAAGACGATAATTTTCTTGACTTCTTCATAATAATAGCTACTTATTTTTAATTTTTTTGGTAACTTGTAGTAATGTGAATATAAGTAAGTTATCCACCATCTACCAATTGACCAAAAACGACTAATACAAATAGGTTTTGCAAGTATTGATTCTACTTCTTGAGATTTATCATCAAATACTAAAGGTGAAAATCAAAATTTCGTAGGATGAAGTTTTGTTGCAAAATTAACTCAACCGTATTTCTAGGAAATATGAAGAGGATACATGTCTCAAATCAAGTCAAAAATATCTCAGCTTGATTGACTCAAAAACTTTTTCCGTACTTTATCTCTATGCAAACACTTCCGATTAGCAGATATAGATTTTTTCAACGGATACAGCCATTATTTATTTTAAATCAAATTACAAGTACTACAAAAACAGGTTGTTTAGAAGTTTTTAGCGCTTCTATTTCTTGGGTAATGTATTTTGAAAAAGGAAAGTTAGTATATGCTAGTTATTCAGACAGAGCGTTTGATTTGCTGTACAAAAAATTGAAGTTATTGAGCAAACATATCCCGACTCTTAATCAGGAAACATACAGTAGATTAAGGGCAATATTTGAGACTGCTATTGATAATCAAGCAATTCCAAATCCAGATTACTTAGCAATCTGTTGGTTAGTAAACCAAAAGTATTTAAGTTTTAATCAAGCTGGAATCTTGGTGGAAGAAATTGCATTAGAGGTTTTAGATACATTTCTCCACCTCAAAGAAGGAAGTTATGAATTTAATAGTGGAAGTTTTATCGAAAAAATGCCAAAATTTTGTCATTTGGACGTACATTTATTAGTTGATAAATGTCAGAAAAAGCCCGTAACTAATTACCAAAATTACTCGGCTCAAGAAAAACCAAAGCAATCAGCAGAATCAAAAAAATACGCCGATAATGAAGTAATTACAGAGTCTCAGTCAGTTAAAAAAAATGTTGATAGTGATAATAATCGACATCAAGCAAGGCAATCAATGATAAGCAAATTTATAAAGTCATGTGTATTGATGATAGTCC
>JAAUPE010000281.1 GCA_012034595.1 Calothrix sp. CSU_2_0
AATGCTTGACGAATAGGTTCTTTTGTGTATTTATAAGCTTGTGCTGCTTCTTGGAACAGCTTTGCAGCTAGGGAAAAATTACCTTGTTGATATTGCGATCGCGCTTGTTGTTCGAGTGATGTTCCAGGTTGATTTTGAGCTACTGATATGGAGGAATTAGAAGAATTAATGGGAATTTGGGCAAAACTCGATGATGTGATGCACAACAACACAGTCATGACAAGTGGGACAACAAAACGCAACAAAGGTTTTTTGTATTTTTGCAAGTATTTAATTTTAGCGTTCTTCATTTTTGATATTTTTTTGTTATTTAAAGCGGTTTTCATTCATTTAAAATATTTTTGCATTATTCTCTGCGTCTGGCTTAGATTCCCGCAGATTCCCGCAGATTCCCGACTTTTCTAAAAATTCGGGAATCTAGCGGAATCTAGCGGGGACATGCAGACACAGTGGACTGAGATGATGGTGTGGTTTGTGGAGCTTGAGCAACCAGAAAAATTTCACCCTGATAATTCTTGAACAATCCTTGTGCTTCGATAACTTGGGAATTAGGAGAAGATTTAATTTCTTGTCTTCCTTGTCTGCTTTCCCTTTCTATCTTTTCTCCACTATCCAAAGTCGCGAGGGGAATACGTGTTGTACCCGATAATGGCTCTAATGGACTTGGAGGTAAAGCACCACGTCCAATAATAGTAAAACTGCTCAAAGGTTTTCTCACAGCGTCATAACCCCTGGGGCAAAGTTGACCAATTTGGTTACTTACATCAACTACTTCATTTGGTAATTCAATAATTCCCTTAGTGGGGTCAATTTCTGGGTTGTTGATGTCAATTTGCCCCTGGACACCAAGTTGGGAACTCGCTGTAATATCGTTGGTTGCATCTGATGCTTGGGCACGGGGTTCGATACCGAATATTCCCTGGGTTGTAATATTAATATTGCCTCCATTTCCTTTAAAAGCATTGGCTGTGATATCACTATTTTCACCAGGTACGGCAACAATGAAGGGTATATTTAGTGTCATGTTGCCACCATTCCCACCAGCTTGAGCGAATCCTGCGGTAGTGGAAATTGCTCCACCTCGACGTAATAATAAATAATTATCAGCAGTTAACTTGATATTTCCACCATCGCTAAAGTTGGTTTGTGCGGCTATTATTCCTTTTTGGTCTAAGCGGACATTCCCAGAATTAATATTAATATCTCCAGCATTCCCCTGCCCTAAGCTACTGGAACTTAATGCTGCACCATCAGAGACAAAAAGATTGCGGGCATTTACATTAATATCTCCACCTTTACCCGTGCCAGTAGGATTTACAATCGTAAATATCCCGCTTCTGCGATCGCTACCAATTCCCTCAAAAGATATATCACCACCAGTAACAGCAACATTCCCTCCTTTGCCTGTACCAGATGTGGTAGCTAAGATTTGAGAACCTGCGGTAAAAGTAATATTGTCAGTCGCATCAATATTGATATTTCCTGCATTCCCTAATGCTTGGGTTCTTGAATTTAAATAAGCACCATTACTTAGAGAAAACGATTTAGTCGCGATGCGAATATCTCCTGCATTACCAATGATTTTACCAACGATTTCAGTTTCAATTCTGCTGGAACGTCCATTATTTGCCAAACCATCTATGGTTACAGCATTACGAGCATTTATTGCAATATTTCCAGCACTTGCTTGAATTGGTTCACCTGTTTCTCTATAGACAAAACTGCTAAGATTTCCCCCATTCGTGAGTAAGAAATCACCTGTCGTAATTTCAATATTTCCCCCATTTCCACCACTTGCAAACGTACTGAGAGCGCTTGTGAGTCTATTTGTACCTAAACCATCAACAACAACGCGATCGCGAGTATCAATAATGATATTACCTGCGTTTCCTTGTCCAAAGCTGTTTGTGCCGAAAAAAGCACCACTTTGTAAGAATAATCCTTTTGCACTGACACGAATATCTCCACCTTTCCCCGTGCTATCATCACTTGTAACGGTACTGATATTGGTGCTTAAATCTTTTTCATTACCAATAAAACCAGCAAAAGTAACGGTATCGCTAGCATTGATGGTAACGTTACCTGCATCACCTTGAGCATTAGTACTTGCATTGACTGAAGCGCCATTTTTTGCGGAAAATGAGCCTGTAGTTATCTGAATATCTCCTCCTTTGCCTGTACCAGTTAATAACTGACTTTGAATGCCACTGATGGCACTTCCTTGTACACCATCTATATTTACACTGTTACGAGCATTGATAGTAATATTACCCGCATCACCAATACCAAGAACATTAGTATTTATTTGCCCTCCATTAGTCAATGAAAGGGTATCAGTATCAACTTGAATATTTCCTCCCTTACCAACACCACCTGGAAATATGCTGCTTTGAATAGTGCTTAATCTGCCAATACTGATGTTGCGAGCATTGATAATGATATTTGCAGCATTTCCTTTGCCAAGAGTGCTGCTACTAATAAATGCTTCATTGCCGATGGCAAGATTGCCTGTTGTTAGCTCAATATCTCCGGCATTTCCTACAGCTTCTGGATTGACTGCGCTAATTATGCGACTTCGTACATCAGAGGTTGCGCTTTTCCCTTCCAAAATAATTCCGTCACGGGCATTAATGCGAATACTTCCAGAATTTCCTTGTCCAAAGGTTTTAGTGTTTAATTCCGCTCCATTGGTAAGCGATAGGGAACCTGTTTTAATTTCGATACTGCCAGCATTCCCAACACCTGTAGCATCTACATCACTGAAAATTCCGCTATTATCAAGGGAGACAAGATTGGCAGCTTGGACAAAAATATTACCACTATTGCCTTTTCCGGCTGTATTCGTATTCAAAAAGCTTCCAGAGCCTAATAAATAGAACGAACCAGCCTTAATATTAATGTTACCGCCATTCCCTTCTGCTCCGGCTTCTACATCACCAAAAATGGCAGCAGCAAATCCATCCTTTATTCCAGAAATAGCGATCGCACCACCAACATCAATATTGATATTACCAGCGCTTCCGCGACCTCCTGGGAGGTTGTTTTGAATATCAGTTCCTCTGATTCCAGCTTGAATTTGCGAGCCGTTTTTAATATCCAGTGAAGATGCAGTGATATTAATATTACCGCCTTTCCCGATTCCGCCAGATTCGACGTTGCTGAGGATGTTAGCGGTATTATTCAAAGAAACAGCATTTTGAGCTTGTATGGAAATATTACCAACATTTCCTCGCCCGAAATTCCTGGCATTCACGGAAGCACCATCAGTTAAGGAAACTGACCCAGCTGTAATATTAATATTCCCACCATCTCCCTGTCCAAAAATATTTGCATTGAGAACACTACCGCTCAAAAGCTCTAATAACCCTGTAGTAATATTGATATTGCCGCCTTTGCCTATAGATGTTCGTTGGGGAACGTTAGCAAGAAAACTGTCATTGCTTAAGGTAGTTGTTCCTGTGGAATTTATATTAATATCCCCTGCTTTGGCTTGAGATGTTCCTAATCCTATATCTATTCCTGCACGGATTTTACTTTGTTCGGCAATGTTCAAATTTTGAGCATTTATAAAAATATTTCCAGCATCTGCACCTCTGACATTAACTTCTGCCCCATTTGTCAAAAAGATATTACCTCGTTTGATATCATTAGGAATACTGAGACTAAAAGTATTATTTAATTCAACTGCCCCTGGTGCTGCCAAACTTGCTAATTCAATTCGACCTCCGTAAGAGCGAATTGCTCCACCATCAATGTTAATATCACCACCAATCATCAGCAAATTTTTACCGTCTGGAACTCTTAAACCCGTGATATTTTGACCAGTTAGGTCTATACCTGCTGGAGCTTGGGAAAGATTTGTAATTCCTGCATTTGCTTGTACCTGAGAAAAGACTAATGCACTCGGATTCACCGTCAATAATGGTGCTACTTGGGGATTAGTCGCACTGAAAACACCCTGATTTCCAAACTGCAATCCATTGGCTGTTGTACCTACAAAGCTACTACGCACATCTAAACTGGCATTTTTCCCGAAGAAAATCCCATTGGGATTCATCAGAAATAAATTCGCATTTCCATCAACACCTAATGTCCCCAAAATACTCGACGCATTCCCACCAGTTACCCGTGTTAATATATTTAATACTCCAGAGGGATTGCTAAAATAAACCCTTTGTCCATCATTAATATTAAATTCACTAAAACTGTGAAACAAATTGCGATCGCGAATTGCTCCACCATTAATTTTATCCCCCAACACATTGTTAATTAAAACATTGCTATCCAAACGCGATCGCTCTGCACCCAATGTACTATCAGGGGTAATTTGTGCCTCTGCGGGAAATATCGGTGCGGCTTCGCTTAAGGCAAATACGAAAAAACCACCTATGAACAACCTCTCCAGCGATTTTTTTGCCTGATTCATCACTCAATTCCCTATTACTCTGGTAATGATTATGAGATTTTATGTAACTGCCTAGGTAGTAGTATTTGAGGAAATGAAAACAGAGACATTACCTTGTAGTGCGTCAGTAATCACTTCCAGAAGATTAAGACCATGCTTAGATGCAGTCGAAAGAAAAGAACGTATATTGG
>JAAUPE010000282.1 GCA_012034595.1 Calothrix sp. CSU_2_0
ATTTAACAGTCTCGATCGCAATTGAGGGTGATGCTGGTGAGTCAAGTTCGTCCAGGTAGATGCAGGTGACTCGTCCAGATGTGAGTAGTTCTGTATACCTTTCGGTTTCGCCTGTGTCTGTGTTGCGATTGGGATATACGACGACTCCGCGCCAATTGTTGGTAAGCTCGGTTTTGTGGAGGTAAAGAAAGATTTCTGTAAATAGGCGAGAGTAGAGTTTTTCGTCGGGTTGAAATTGGACTTCGACAAAATAGATGGGGGACGAGGGGTTGTTTTGGGGGAGAAATACACCATCGATGCGGAAGGCAAGTTGTTTGACTTCGACGGAGGAAAATTGGTAGGTGTTGGCAGTTTCGGGGGGGTTGGTTGATGAGTTCAAAGAAGATGTTGGGAAAGCTTTGGAATAAACGGTAGAAGATTGTGTCGGTTTTCACGCTGGTTGGTGTTGGATTGGTGGCGTAATTTTTTGATTTTACAATTTTGGGTGACTGGGAATATTAAATCGATCGAATAGCCAACCATCCCCAACTATCTCCTCCAATCGTTCCACCAATCGCGGGATATAATACTCGGGGTCATTCAATCGCTGTTGCACAAACCAATCCCCAAACGCTTCCTGGGTTTCAATTCCCCTCGCGGCTACCGCACCTGCCAAAATCTTTAAACTACATTGATTGATTCTTTGATTTGTAGGGATTGATTGTAAAGTGTGATCGCGCCTTCAGTATCTCCCTGCTGCGCTTTTAAGAGAGCCATGTTGTTGAGTGTGGTCGCTTTCCCTCCTACATCGTTGATTGATTCTTTGATTTGCAGAGATTGGTTGTAAAAAGCGATCGCGCCTTCAGTATCTCCCTGCTGCGCTTTTAAATAGGCTATTTGGTGGAGTGTGCCAGCTTTCCCGCCTACATTGTTGATGGAATCATTGATTTGTAAAGATTGGTTGTAAAGTGCGATCGCACCTTCGATATCTCCCTGTTGTGCTTTCAAATCAGCCATGTTATTGAGTGTGGTCGCTTTCCCTCCTACATCGTTGATTGATTCTTTGATTTGCAGAGATTGGTTGTAAAAAGCGATCGCACAACTCGAAGATGCTCCTGTATGGTATTGTGATACTCGTATAATTCATCTTGGTTACGGGGATGTATCCAAGCTGGTAATCCCAAGCTGAAGACTTCTTTGACTCCATAAACTTGTCCTTTGGAACCAAAATGAGTTCTAAAGCTGCCGGGGTTAAATTAAAGTAAAAGCTTGCCATTGCGGCAAGCAATTCCTTTAAGTCACAAAATTGGAAGCATAACCTAAAACAAAGCGGCAATATTATCCTTCCACTGACACCACCTGTCGGTAAACCTCACTAATTGTGGGTGCGACTCCTGACTTCTGCAAGCGCTGACCAGAAGCGGAGCGTCAACAGCGAGGCTTTTTCTTCAATTAAATAATTTTTAGTTGAGCGGCATCAGACAATCGCTGCATTGCTTCAAGTTTGATTCTCTGTGCGCTGGCATTGGGAAGTACTGACTCTGGATAACGCCACGTCAAACACATTCTACCTTTTAGTGTTACTACACCTATTATAATTGGTAGGGTTTTTGGACCTGTTACTGTTACATAGAGTTCCTCTAGTTCCAAGTCATTAAACTGATGAGGAATATTTAACCGTCCCATATTGGTGATTACTAAATCAATACTGAACTCGTTTCTGAAATCGACAAATCTTTCTCCTTGATAGCAGTTAGATAACAAAGACCGTGCTCTTGATACATCTTCAAACAATTTCCCTTCTGTGACTACTAAATTAAGCTTATGTTTGACATCGCGGGCTAAGTCCCAAAACTCGGAACTCTTAGTGATGGTGTGAGAAGTGACTGATCGAGTAATATATTCACCAAAGTTTTCACCGATGGGTGGGTGAAGGTATTTGCGAAGATTTATCGGAGAGAGACAGTAGATAACAGTTTCAAGTTGTAGGTTTTTCTCAGTAGCCAGTGCTAAAAAAAATGAAGCACATATTGCACCATGAACAGTGGTTTGCTCCTCTCGACATCTAGCAACAAGTTGAGTTGTATCTTCATTGGAAAAATTCCAATGGAGTAAGCGTAACTGCCAATCTGAAAAATCCTGTTTTTGTTGAGGATGGGGAAGTAGTGCAACTTCAGGAAGTTGAGTCCACTCTTTGTTCTCTTGCTCTACCGTATCTGAAGCAGTTTTCTCAATAAATTCGTCAATGGGGGGCAAATCAGGTAGTAGGGAGCGATCGCTATCTGGTTCAGCTATGTAACGTAAGATATCTCGAATGAGATAAGCTGCTGATAACCCGTCACCAATACAATGATCGAAGGTGAGAATTAAATTAGATTCATTAGGAGATTGCAGCAACACGAAACGCAGCAGTGGACCAATATTCCAAGGTATAGGGTGCAATAGTTCTTCTTGTACAACTTGACACCAATGCTCCGCTCCTTGTCTTGGGATAACTTGAAGTGGGATAGTAGGGACGTTTTCAGAAACAAATCGCGGTCGATTATTTTGTTCAACTACAATTCTCAAGCCAAGTCGAGAATGGCGACGTTGTACCCAAGCCAGAGCCTCAGTTAGCTTCTTAACGCTTAACATTCCTCTAATTGTTGCACATAAAACAACATTTTCTGGACTATTCTCGCTGCTTAACCACATTAAATGTTCTGTTGGTGCAAGAAGACGGTTCATTATTTGTCCTCAAATTCAAACTTATAGACCTGTTCTAAATATAAATTAGGCACAAAAAAGTGGTAGAAAAATAAAATATACATCTGGATATTTAAGATTGCTTCTCAAAAATTCCGGTTAAAAATAAATGTTTATGACGATATAATTTTGACAATTTGTGGGTTGGTAAGATTGAGAATAGGTAGTTTTGTGATATTTCACGATCGCATAAATTACAAGGTACTATTTTTTCGTTATAAACTATCAGTAACGATATCCAAGCCTGATTCCTACGTTCTAATCAAATCTGCGATGGCAAGGCTGAAAGCTTTGTCAATAAAGGCTTATAGGTTTTAGAATAAGCTTGTAAATGAATCGTTCCAGGGTTTTTACAAAACTCAACATACCTTGGTTTTATCGCGCCGACTTACTTACACTCTAGAACTGTCTCAATCGGTTATTGTTGAGGTAAACTGATTCACAAGAGATAAAATAACACATTTAATTATTGTATGCTGAAAAAGACTGCTTGGAAGACTTTTGCTACTGCCGCAGTAACTAGTGCGGCTTTCTTGTGTATTGGTGTTCATGATGCTTATGCAGCTTCTTTTAACTCTATATCTCGTATCTATGCCTTTGGTGATAGTTATTCAGACAATGGAGCAGCACTTGAGATTACAACAGCAGCAGTCAAATATGGGATACCTGGATCGTTTATATTCCCACGAGTGGATGTGTATGACTCTGATGGTAGATGGACAAATAATCCAGGATTAACATCGGTTGAGGTACTGGCAAAACAAGAAAATTTACAGTTAACAGATTATGCTGTAGGTGGTGCAAAAAGTGGCAATGGCAATTTAAGTCCCTGGCTCGATAAATATCAAGATACGGGTTTATTTGGTCAAATCAAACAATATAAAACTGAAGTTAATCGCGTGGCAGATTCAAATGGACTATACTTCATTTTTATATCTACACCTGACTTATTAGAAAGGTTTTTTAATAATCAGACTGGTTCGATTGATACACTAGCTTCTGCTGCTGTTAACAATATTGTTTCTGGAGTATCACAACTTGCATCAGTAGGGGCAAAACAATTTTTTGTCGTAAATTCTACAGACCTAGAGGCATTACCGCTTTTTGAGCAATACTCTAAAGAGGCTGCTAAATTTAGAGATGTTATCAATAAAAGTCTTCCTGGTCAACTTGATACCCTGAATCAGCAATTAGGTATTGAAGTTGCACTGTATGACCACGTTGCAATTAGCACAAAAATTCGCTCTACCCCAGAGGTATATGGTCTTACCAATATCAACGATGCCTGCAAACTTTTATACACTACTGACGGGTTAGGGGCTGGTTGTTCAACACCTGATAATTATTATTACTACGACGAGATTCATCCCACTCGTCGTGTACATCAAATCATTGGTGAAGATATGGCTAATTTTTTAGATACACAAAAAACAATATCTGTTACTGAACCATCAAATCTTGTAGCTTTGGTATTTGGTATAGGTATGATAAGTTTACTACGGCGTAAAGTTTATAGTAGGTAAATAGCATTTATCTAACTTGCGATCGCTACACCGAGTTATCCCCTGACCGGTTCAAGAATTTCTGGCTCGACTGAACCTCGTTTTGGTTCAAAATCTCTACAAATCAATCCTTTCAACTTCCTTTGTTTACATAACTTTACAACGTGTCCCATTGTGCACGTATCCCAGTTGTACCCCCTTATACTGCAAGTGGTTAGTAATATGTTTACCCTCCTCCCATTAATAAACCAACCTCCTCCACTGTCGCTGTATTCCCATCCAACAAGCCGACGAACTCCCCCCGATACATCACCGCAATGCGATCGCTAATTGCCATTACTTCTTGTAGT